>DAOUGX010000113.1:0-6380 GCA_034428855.1 Anaerolineaceae bacterium
TTTTGAATCCGGATCTGGAGGAGGAATTACCAACATTTGACCAATTTCTAAATAATTCGGGTTGGCTAATTGATTTGCTGTGACGATGGAATTCAAATCAACACCATATCTTTTTGCGATGAGGTTCAACGAATCATTCAATTGGACGTAGTATATTTCTTCATTCGATCGCATTGTCGGAAGTACTTTAGGGAAATCAGGTGTAGGTGAATACATTGGTTTTCCTGGTTCCCGTGTTGCTGGTATAAATGGAGTCTTTTGAGGATGAAGTGTGAATGTTGGTGCGGAAGTCGAAGCAATAGGAGTGACGTTCAACGTCCAGGTTTCTTTATCCGGGAAAGGTTGAACACAACCTGAGAACAGATAGGAACTGATCACCAAAACTAAAATGATTGATTTGCTTTTTTTGCTTAGGTTTTCAATGGTTTGGCAGAATAAAAGATGATATTTATTCATCCTTGTTTGCCTCCTCCGGATTCATTTCCCTCAACGGAGGATAATCGGAACAATAATTCTCATACCATCGAAATTCATTCGGTCTGTTCGTTTGGGCAAATTCTCTCGCTTCAGCAGATATGTCAATCGCTTTTTCCAGATATAAAGCAGCGGTATTACTCCAAAAACGAGGTAGTACCAATAAAGGATCGTTCATTTTAATTTCTGTTGCACCTAAAGGTATCCAGTTAAACATCAATGGACCCCGTGAAAATACAGTAAATCCTACTTTATATCCAGCTTCACGTGCCATTTGAACCGATTGATTGTTAAAATTTCCACCTGGCCAAATAAAAGCAAGAGGTCTTCTTCCCGCCTGTTCTTCAATGATCGAAATCGGTCCAAACAACTCCTGTTCGATCACCTCTACAGATGTTTGGTCGGTAATATATGTTTCTCCGTTATGCAGATACCCATGCGCCTGTAAATCGAGCCGATTATCAACATTTAGTCTGGCAAATTCCTTCCACTCATTAGGTGTTGCAATACCTGTGATATAAGCCAGTGTTACCGTCCAGTCATTCGCGTTCAAATAATTCATGAAATGTTCATTCACAACACCCAGGCGGCGATCATCAATGATTAATATCATTGATAAAGGAGGAATCGGCTCGTTGTTGTAAAGAAAACCTACCAATTCTTCCGTTGTTATCGTTTCAAAACCCATTCTTTTGGCATATTCCATGGTGTATTCAAAATATTCCTGGCTGACCTGCATATTATCCTGTAATTCTCTGCCACTTTTCCGTACAGAATGATACATCACCGGTACAATAATTGTGCCAGGTTCACTTTTGCCATAACCCCACCGTTTCGATAAATATTCACAGGTATCATCCAAATAGGTTTGTGGAGACACTTCGTTCGGTTTGAAATTATATTCAAAGGAGTCTAAATAGAATTTGGTCGGTGTAAACGAAGGTTTCGGACTTGGACTTGGAGCAATTGAAGGAGTAGAGGATGCAATCGCCGGAATAAATGGTGTCCGTGATGACTCAATATTGGCAGGAAATTGAACTGATTTTGTGGAAGGATTTGGACTCAGAATAGTAGAATAATTTTGACCGGGTAGGATATTACATCCAGATATTCCTGAGATTATCAATATCATTAATAATAGGATTTTTTTGTAAAAAGCTACCCGGTTATTCATACCTTTATAGAAGATATTATGCCACAGTTTTACTCGGTAATATCTCCTCTTATGAACGCCTCAGTCATATCTCTGGCAATATTATCCTGATATTGTTTGGGTGGGGTTTTCATAAAGTAAGATGAAGGAGCATATAAAGGCCCGGAAATATTCCTATCCAGGGCTAATTTGGCACATCGAACAGCATCGATGATCACTCCTGCTGAGTTGGGAGAATCCCAAACTTCTAATTTTGCTTCTAAATTCAAGGGTACGTTTCCGAATGTAGTTCCTTCCATTCGAATATAACACCACTTTCGATCGGTTAACCACGGGACATGATCACTTGGCCCAACATGAACATCTTCCTCTGGAAGAGTGTAAGGCAACATGCTGGTTACTGCACCAGTTTTTGATATCTTTTTTGATTCCAACCGCTCACGTTCCAACATGTTCAGGAAGTCTGTATTTCCACCAAAATTTAATTGATACGTGTGATCCAATTGCACACCACGATCAACAAATAAGCTGGTTAAGACCCGATGTAAAATGGTCGCACCAACCTGACTTTTGATATCATCTCCAATAATCGGTAAACCGCGTTGACGAAATCTTTCTCCCCAATATCCTGAACTGGCAATAAAAACCGGAATGGCATTCACAAAAGCACAACCTGCTTCCAGAATCTGCTCCACATACCATTTGGTTGCCATTTCTGATCCAACCGGCAGGTAACTGACGACAACATCAGTTTTTGTTTCTTTTAAAATCTTCACAATATCTGCCGTTGGCCCAGGTGCTTTTTTTACAATCTCTTTGAGATATTTTCCCAAACCATCGTGAGTCATTCCCCGCTCTACTTTTACATTCATCAATGGAACATCTGAGAATTTAAATGTGTTATTCGGAAAGGCAAAAATCGCTTCAGATAAATCTTTTCCAACTTTCGTATCCACAATATCAAAAGCAGCGGTAAACTCAATATCATTGATATGATAACCACCAAGATTTACATGCATTAAACCAGGAACACGATCTGTCTCTTTAGCATTTTTATAAAAATGAACCCCCTGTACCAGGGAAGAGGCACAATTTCCGACCCCAATAATTGCAACACGGACTTTTTTATCAGTCATTTCAATATCTCCTTAACATTTTTGGGATTTCATGGTCAACTATTTCAAACAAAAACTGATTTTACCATCTTCAGATAAACCAAAAATAAAATTTACAATTTGTTAACACTGAAAATAATTTCGTTTTATTGGATAGATTTAGTTTTAAACATTTCTTTGGCTGGAAATATCGAATAAATATCCTTGAATGATTAAATATGGAAAAAAGATCAAAAATTTCCTTTATTGATCCTTCGAATGCCAGATGAGAGATTATATTAACAAACAATCTGCCAGGTTGAGGGAAAACATTGGATATCCAAAGCAAATAATCCTGACTTTTATGGTAAAAAAGTATAAAAAAATCGGAACCATCACTGAAAAATCAGGAGGAGTTTTGTTAACAAAAATATATTTAAAACAAGAATTCTTAGAATTAGGTATCCGATCTGGTGATACTTTATTTGTACACAGTGCCTATTCATCTCTTTCCAGTACCCCTGGAGGTGTTGAGGGAGGTCCACAAACAGTCATCGATGTGTTGATATCCATCCTGGGAGAATCCGGAACATTAATAATGCCAACTTTTAATTATGATTTTTTGCGAGGAGCTATCTGGGATATACGAAATACCCCATCCCAGATGGGAGTCCTGACTGAATTAGTTCGAAAAAATCCGAAATCAAAGCGTATGTTCCATCCAATCTATTCCGTCTCAGCAATTGGGAAATATGCTGACGAGATTGAACAATTTCGATCTACTGATTGTTTCGGGGAAACTTCATTTTTCAAGAAATTACGGGACTGGAACGCCAAAATACTGGTTATTGGTTTACCTTACAGTAAATCCTTCACATTTTTGCATCATTGTGAACAAATGGAAAATGTTGATTACCGTTACTTAAAAGAATTTTCGGGAACAGCAATTGACCAGTCAGGAAAACCACATGAAATTGAGATAACCATGTTTGTAAGGGATGTTGACAAAGGTGTGGTTTTGGATTTTGAACCAATCGGAAAAATTCTGGACCAAAAAGTAGCAAATATTCGTCAAATCGGATCCAGTACCGTTCGATTACTGGATTGTAACCATGCATATAATGTTTCCATGGAAGCCATCCACCAATTTTCAGGACCAGGATTAACCTACCAGATTGAATCGAAAGAAAAAGCAATCGACTGGATCCCATCAATGAAACCTATAACGAGTTTGAAAGATGTGCTAGCTGAATTCTTTCCATTACACCGTACCCTGGCATCTGATGGGATGGATAAAACATTAGATATTATTGGTTCTTACCTTCCGGAAAATGCCAATTATTGCATTGAAACTTTTCCTCCGCTTTCATCCGCATGGACTTGGTATGTACCTGAACGTTATGAGGTGAAAAAAGCTTTTCTGGAGACTGAAGACGGTGAAAAAGTTGTTGATTTCCAGGATAATCATTTACATTTAGTTTCTTATTCCTTACCGATTGATAAATTGTTAACCTGGGAGGAATTAGAACCTCATTTGTTTTATAATTCCGATCTTCCTCACACAATTCCCTGGAAATTCAAATATTACGAAAGAGATTGGGGATTTTGTTTATCCAAGCATCAATTTGATCAACTGCTGAGAAATAAACGCTATCATGCAGTCATTGAATCTGAATTTGATTCAGATCCAAAAAAAGGTTTCAAAGTAGCAACAGCAGTTATTCATCCGAAAGGTGGTCCCAACCCTGATGCTGGAGAACTTTTCATCATGGCACACACCTGTCATCCCAACCAGGCGAATGACGATGCTGCTGGAGTGGTTACTGCACTTGAAATTGCCAGACGCTTATGTATGAATCCTTTACCAACAGGTTCTATGAGCGTCCGATTTTGGTTTGGTCCGGAGACAATAGGTACAATTACTTACTTAGCAAACCATGAAGATTTGATTCCAGACATCCGTGCAGGCATTTTCATTGAAATGACCGGTAATGATAACACCCTGGCATTACAACGCTCCCGCCAAAATGATTCATTGATTGATAAAATTGGCCATCATGTTTTAACGAAAAATAATTGTACTTTTAGAGAAGGGGCTTTTGCTGAAATAATCGCAAATGATGAACGTGTTCTAAATGGACCTGGAATTAATATACCAACGATTTCGTTAACCCGGTATCCTTATCCTGCATATCACACTTCTGATGATGATTTGTCAATTATTCAGGAACCCAAACTGGTTGAATCAGCCAGATTAATAGAAGAAATAGTCCGCATTTATGCAACCAATTATTTTCCGGTCAGAAAATTCCGTGGTCCGGTCTTTCTTTCGGGATATGGATTATATGTTGACTGGCAAGATGACTGGGAATTAAACAGAAACATAGAAAAAATTATGATGCGATTTGAAGGAGCACAATCAGTTTTTGATATTGTGGATGAATTGAACCTGGATTATTGGGATACCCGCAAATATATTGAAAAATTCCGAATGAATGACCTGATTGAGGTAATTCCGATTCCAAAAATAGCCGAGGTAAAATAACATTCGGAGATCAATTGGAATTCACCCGGCGTTAGATTCGGACCGCATTATTTTCCTTTACGGGAATTACGAGCGAGTGTATAATCCAAGACACTTCGGGGCGTGGCTCAGCCCGGATAGAGTGCACGGTTCGGGTCCGTGAGGTCGGCGGTTCAAATCCGCCCGCCCCGACAAAAAAAGTTGATTCACTCAATCAACTTTTTTTTTATTTATTGTTTGAGTTGACAGGTTTAAACTTCCGAAAACTTCAAATCCACAAAACTTTCAGCAAGTCTTACCATTTGATAGACATCCTCAAAATTGGAAACTAATCCCAGCGACACCCTTACAGCACCAGTACTTTTTTCCGCTAAACAGGTACGGAAATCCTGGTATTCAAAATTGGTCTTAATGGCAAAACAGGAAGTCAATTCATCAGCGGAGAGTCCCAACGCCATTTCTCCATCTCCCGGATTGCAAAAACAACCAGAACGAATCGAGATTCCGCGCTGATTTGCCTGCGCTTCCACACGTAAATGGTCAACAAAATGACCATCCGGGTCGTAGAAATTCATTGCAACGGTTCCTCCACGTTTATCTATATTAAGCGGACCATAAATACTGATTAATTTTTTCCCATTGCTATGTGAAATAGAAGATAATTTCGTTAATAACCATTCAGTCAGAATCATCACCCGTTGGTGAATTAATTCATAACCAATTGAAGATAAATGAGACAAACCAATTTCGATTGCAGGAATGGTTAGAAAATTTAGTGTTCCATCTTCAAAACCTTCTGCTCCTTGATGGAGATAAAATTTATCTCCTTTTACGGACGCAACGGTGATAGTCCCTCCTGCAAACCACGGTCTTCGCAGTTTACCCAGTACTTCCTTTCGAGCAAGTAATAACCCTACCCCAGTCGGATATCCAAACATTTTATAAAAAGATAGTGTGACAAAATCCGGATGGTATTTTTGCAAATCAAGGTGGTTGGTTGGGACAAATGCTGCTGCATCCAGCAATACATCCCACCCTTTGGCTTTGGCTTTGGCAATCCAATCAAGGGAATGTTGTACACCAGAAAAATTAGATTGTGCTGGATAAGCGAATAAATTATTATTCCCTGGTTCAA
>DAOUGX010000114.1:0-2468 GCA_034428855.1 Anaerolineaceae bacterium
CACCCATCTGGCGGTAGTAGCTGGACATGTTTTAATTGTCATGACCAATCTAAAATGAACAATAAACATCAAGAAGAAGGCATTCCAGACTATGTTTCACGGTGTATGGAATGTCATGGAGATGGAAAAAAACACGATGATTAAAGGAGTAAAATTTTCATCCAATTTTCTTGGAGGGTTTTTTGAAGAAACCAACCAGAAGCTGGATACATTGGCATCTGGATATATTCAGCCGGATGAGTACCGATGTGTACAATGTGGCATTTGTTCCTATAATTGCCCAATCGGTGTCGATGTGCGATCCCATGCTCTCCGTGGGGCTACCATTCATGAAAGCAAGTGTTTAACCTGCGGCGAGTGTGTCAGACGTTGTCCTCGCGGTGTATTAAGATTTGTACATCAAAATCCAGCGAATATTAAAGGATAAAGTCGGATGTCCACCTTTGTTATTGTTGGAAGTGGAGCAGCGGGTCTGGCAGCCGCTGAAGCGATTCGCAGGCAGGATCAAAAAAGCAAAATTCAGATATTTACCAATGATCCATATGGATATTATTCTCGACCGGGTCTGGCATATTTACTGTCTGGAGAAATTCCACAAAGCCAGCTCTATCCTTTCGAACCTGCATACTTTAAAAAACTCAATATCCAGATGATTCAACAACCTGTCCAGGCTATCTACCCCGAGCGACATCAAGTAAATGTTGGAAAAGGTTCATTGATATCGTATGATCGATTGTTATTAGCGACCGGTGCAACAGCCAGTAAACCAGAGGTTTCCGGTTTTGAATTGGAAGGTGTTGTGAAATTAGACAATATGAATGATGCAGAATGTATCCTGAAAATTTCCAAAAAAGCACGCACAGCTGTTGTTGTTGGAGGGGGTATCACAGCTTTGGAGATCGTTGAAGGTCTGGCTGCCCAGGGATTAGAGGTACATTATTTTTTACGTGGCGAACGTTATTGGAGCAATGTTCTGGATGAATGTGAATCGAGAATCGTCGAGAAGCTCTTAATCCATGAAGGGATTAAAATCCATTATTTTACTGATCTGGATGAAATTCTTGGTAAAAATGGCAAAGTAATCGCAGTTAATGCTCGCGAAAATCAAGTCCCGATTCAAATCAGCTGTCAAATCGTGGCATTTGCCATCGGGATTAAACCCAGACTGGATTTAGCCATACCTGCTGGATTAAAAATCCAACGTGGGGTGGTGGTGGATGACCATTTACGTACGAGTGCACCGGATATTTTTGCTGCCGGGGATATCGCCCAGGTATATGACCAGATGAGTGGGGAGTATTTATTAGATAGTCTTTGGAGACCAGCTATCGAGCAGGGCTGGGTCGCCGGATTAAATATGGCTGGCGGAAATTATGTTTATGTGAAAAAATATCCATTCAATGTCACACGGTTAGGAGGGTTAGTCACCACCATCATTGGGAGAGTAGGAAAAGAAGTGAAAGAGATTAACAAATTGAATGGAGATCCAGATGTAAAAGGGATAATGCGTGGGGACAGCGAGGTTTGGCGGCAACAATCCATCGGCATCGTCGCTCAAACCTATCAGGAGACAAATCGCATTCGTTTGTATGTCACGCAAAATACAATTACCGGAGCAATTGTTATGGGGGATCAGACTCTCTCCCGCCCTCTACAGGTTCTGATCAGGGACCAGGTAGATATCAGTCCGATGCGGGATCGTTTGCTTTCCCCACAGAATCCCCTGATTGACACACTGACTTCATTTTGGGAGGGGTATTCTAAAAATTATGCTTAAGAATCGTGAGTTGGTTTATTCCCTGATTGCCATGGTGTGCATTTCACTTTTTTATTATCTGGTGCAATCCAGTACGCGGGAAGTCCCTGCGGCCAGTAGTTTTTGGGGGCATAGTCTGGGTGTTTTAGGGTTTGTCTTGATGATAATGACAGAGACTTTGTACTCCTTACGTAAAAGAAGCAAACAAGGAGCACGCTGGGGAAAAATGGCCAGCTGGCTGGAATTCCATATTTTTACTGGAATTGTCGGGCCGTTTATGGTGCTTTTACATCCAGGCTGGCAATTTCAGGGGTTGGCAGGCGTGCTTAGTATAATGACATTTTTAATGGTGTTCAGTGGTTTTTTTGGGCGGTATATATACACAGCGATACCACGAACTCCCAATGGGGTGGAAATTGATTTACGGGAATTAGAACTTGCTGCCCGAAATTTAGAAGTTGAGTTGGCTGTAATAAAATCGCAGGAACAGACGCAGCCGATTCGGAAGTTCGATACCAATTCAGGTACAGTTCTGATGGTTTTAATGAGATTTTGGTGGGACTTAAAAAGCAGTTTACAAGAACTTGGGTTGCGGTTGGGGTCAAAAGAACAAACGCATTCCAAAAAATTAGAACTGGCTAAAATTCGTCGGAGATATGATCAAATCACCCGGCAAATTAACAATTTATCTGCTGCCCGAAAATTATTTTCT
>DAOUGX010000115.1:0-5800 GCA_034428855.1 Anaerolineaceae bacterium
CCGCACATTTCCCAATACGGTTTGTGGATAAACATCCGGAACGGCAATGGGAGTGTGTTCCAAAGAATCCGGAACCAGGGTGGTGTTTGTGTCGAGTGTATCGTTGAATACGACACCGGTTGCGTTCAAAGTTCCACTGTTAATAATTTTTACGGTGTACTTTAAAATATCGCCTGGTGAAGCAACACCATTCCCATCCACATCATTTTCTAACACAACAGTTTTTTCAGCTGCAATCATCGTGATTGCTGCCTGTACTGCTTTAATAGACAAAATAGAGATGATTACGCTGATTAAAACTATGAATATGAATTTGAGGAATCCAGTGGTGATGTTTGTTTTCATGAATGACTTCATCGGCAGTTCCGCTCCTGATTATAAAATTTAGCAATGGTTTAAAGAATTACTGTTGGCGGGAATTATGTTCTGGGAGGAAAAACACCCTGTAAGGCAATGCAAAAATTCAGTGTGAGATAGGGTTGCATATTGTTGTGTGGTGCATCTCCTCCGGAAGGACTGAGTGCATTTCCGGAAAGTTGTACTAAATTGGATGGTGTTGTATATGGATTACCGGCCGGGGGAGACGCGAGCGAAGCATTCTCTCCGGTTGGGTTATCAGCCACCATTTGGACTGCAGTGGCTGGGTGAGAATGAGAAGGAATTTCAGATTCCAGTAGTGAAACCGTTTCCGAACCGCCCATTTCCCCCAGATCGTGCAACGATAAACCGGGTCCTTGTCCGGGGTGCATAGGAGCACACCCCTGTAAATTCGGTAGAGCAAAATTAGATTTTCCATTCCCCCCATAGGTTGTCCCTAATAACGAGAATAAGGCAGTGTTTTGGGATAGTGGTAATAACTGGCCATCACAAAATGCCCAGCCTTTTGGCGCAAAATTAAAGGGAAATATACGAATTTCTGCAACAAACGGATCAGCCATACATACTCCTTGATGCTTCCTGAATGATTTTGGATTTTATGTGGGAGATGGAAAAATCCCGAACAATGAAATAATGAAATTTACACATAAATACGGTTGAAAGTTTGTGTGAGGTTGGCTACCACCAACGGGCGAAATCATCTGAGGTGACATGTTCTCCCGGATGGTATCCTGCGCATATAAATCGCTGCCACTCACACGGGCAGGCACCTGTCCGCCAGGGCTGGATTGTTGGGCTGTATTTTTAGTGGCCAGCAAGGCATGATTGTGAGCAGGAATTTGTGAAACGGTTAAAGTGATCTCTTCAGCGCCACCTGTTTCTGAAAGAATAAATCCGTTTCCTTCATGCAGCGGTATTCGACCTCTTAGATCTGGTAAAGCAAATGTGCTCTCACCATCACCACCATAGGTGGTGCCGATTAATTGAAAGAGGGTTTCGTTTTCAGAAATGGGCAAATATTGACCTTCGCAAAACTGCCAACCCGCAGGAGCAAAATTACCTGCAAACATTCGTATTTCACCAACATAAGGTTGTGCCATTTTCTCTCCTCTTAATTTGGACTGGGGAAAATTCCCTGCAGAGCAATGCAGAAATTCAGTATCAGAAATGGCTGCATGTTCAGATGAGCCTGTGATCCACCTACATTGCTGATGGATTGCGGTTGTAATGCGATCAGATTTGACGCATTGGCATAGGTATTGGAAGAGTTATTCGCCAATACTGAATTATTGGGGAGGTTAGTGGTTCCATTATTCGAACTTCCTGAGACTACATGGGTATGTTCTGGTAATTCGCTGACCGAAAGAGTATGAGCATTTTCACCTCCGCGTTGACCCAGTGAGTACGATGGGCCAACGTGAATAGGTACTCTTGCCCTTAAATCAGGTAAGGCAAAATTGACTCTTCCGTCTCCTCCATAGGTGGTTCCTAATAAAGAAAACAATGCCTGGTTTTGGTTGATCGGCAATAATTGGCCGTTGCACATCGCCCATCCTTTAGGAGCAAACTGAAACGAAAAAATTCGTATTTCACTTAGAAAAGGTTCTGCCATGATCGTATTTCCTCCTTGGGGAAGTAAAGGATTAAAAAGACAAAGTTATGAAATGAGATTGAAGACTGCTTCATACAGGTAACCGTCTGAATCTTTAGAAATGGGAACCAGAAACAATTCTGAGATGCCCAATGTGGGATGGTCTATTTGATGTATTCCCTGAGCCAGGAAATGATCCAGAGGCCCCTGAAAGTAAAGAGAAAAATTTTGATGGTTGGGAGTATTAACATGAACGCTGACATCTTTAAGTGTTAGCGCGAAAGGAGATTTTTCGTTAGAAATTACTTCGAAACTGGACCCTACCAACTCAGTCAATGAATCTATTGTGTAATTATCGAGCATGATATCCTATGATGAATTAAATCTAACTATTCTGGATCGTTCTGGATTGGGGGAGGTGACCAAACCATTTCCTGATAAACTTCCATGGATTTACTTTTCTCAAATCCAAAGCGCTGGTACAAACGAATCGCTGGATTAAATATCTCAACCCTTAATATGATGGGAAGTCTTAATGATTTCGCTTCATCCTGCAGATCCTTAATGAGTATAGAGCCAATTCCCAAATTGCGATACTTAAAAAGCAAAGCAATATCAATGATATGAATAAAATCAGGGTTGAAATTTAAAATCATTCGCCCAATGGGTAAATTGTCCAGCCATATGATTTTTGTCACAGCGGAAGGAAAATAATTTTGGTAATGTGATGTCTGGGCATGAAATTGCTGGGTTAAGAATGCCAGTTTTTGTTCAGGAGACCAATCCACCAAAGCCATTTCATCCGCGCGAGTGTCCCCATACAAGGCCAATTGAAAGTCCCAGTCTATCGCAGTGGCTGGTCTTAATTGTATGCTTGAGTTGCCAATTGTGAATTGAGATTGCATAAATGAATGATGAAGTAATTTATTCTATACAATTTTGAATTTTTGCTCTTATTATTCTAGCTTGATATTATCTTTTTCCAACTTGCAACGCGTTTACAATTTAATCGAATAACCTTTTAAATGAAAGATGGAATGTCGATTCTGGCAATTCAAATAAAAATCGTTATACTATATTCAATTACATGAAATAACATTCAGGAGGTCACTCATGTTACTGTATGAACATGATCGTACGAAAGATATCGTCAACCGGTTGGTTAAATCATCCAAAGTGCTGCGAACGGTGGTGATACTTTATTTTGTCATCATTATGGCAATTTTGTTTGGCGTGTTTGCCTATCTGGTTAATTCCGAATTAATCATCTGGGGAACGATCGGGTTAGTCGGTGCCTTAATTGGTTTGATTATGGGTTTCTTAATATCTTCCGTTTTGACCATCATATTGGAATGGATGGCACAATCGCTGGTGGCAAAAGGTGAGATTCTCTCGCAACTTAGAAAAAAGAATAAAGTTTCATCCCATTAAGGAAAAATCATGAATAATCATCGAGTTTTTAAAATGAAATTTTCCAGTGTTTATCAGCTCTATATTCAAAAAGCGGAACGCAAAAACCGCACCAAACAGGAAGTAGACCAGATTATTTGCTGGTTAACCGGATATGATCAGGCAGGGTTGGAAAAGCAGATTGATCTGGAAAATGATTTCGAAACCTTTTTTGCAGAAGCACCGGTCTTGCATCCAAACAGTTCTTTAATCAAAGGGGTGGTGTGTGGAATTCGGGTGGAAGAAATTGAACACCCATTGATGCAAAAAATTCGTTATCTGGATAAATTAATTGATGAGCTGGCTAAGGGAAAAGCGATGGAGAAAATTTTACGCCAGGCTGTGTAGAAAAATTTGAAACTTAAAATTCCACCCCGGAAGATCGATGTTCTGAGCTTCCGGGGTGTGATCCGTAGAGGGGGAATTACGGACGATTTATTCCAAAATTTACGTCTGCCGGCATGCCAGGTTTCAATTTTAGATTGCTATTGGGAATTTCAATCTGGACAGCATACACAGTGGCTTTACGGCCTTCCACAGTTTGCACATTGCGCGGTGTGAATTCGGCTTCATCTGCAATGGAGACCACTTCTCCGTAGAATGTCTCGCCTGGGTACGAATCGACCGTGATGGATACCTTTTGTCCGATCGGGATACGTCCATAGACATCCTCCGGAATATAAACTGTCAGGCTGACGACATCCAGTTTGGACAACGTAATAACACGGGAACCAGCCCCAACCAATTCTCCGATTTCATTGTTGATGTTCATAACCACGCCATCCACGGGAGCTGTCACAATACTTTTATTGAGCTGAATTTGCAGCAAACTGAGCGCTGCGTTGGCTTGAGCTTTACCTGCTTCTGCCAATTTCACCTGGCTCTCTGCACTTTCCAGCGCGGATTTTGCTGCCTGAACTTCAAGCGAGTTATCCAGGGTTAATAATTGATCCAGATAATTTTCTGCATTTTCCAACCGGGCAGATGCAACTGCGACTTTGGCGCGTGCTTCCAGTATTTCCTGCGCTGCAGCGCTGGTGACCATACGCTCATAATCACGTTGAGCTGTTTCCAGATCAGCCAGCGCGGCATCATATTCTTTTTGAGCCATTTCCTCCAATACATCATTTTCCTGGGCAAATTGTGCCTGGGTCAGGGTTTGATCGGCGACTAAAAATCGGATTCTGGCTTCCGTCAGTTTTTGTTCAATCGCCAGAAAATCATCATTGGTTGCTTTATTCTGAACACTTTCCAGGTTTGCCTGTTCAATCTCCAGGTTTTTTCCGGCTTGATCAACTTCGGTTTGTGCTCCGCTGACATTTTCATCGCGTTGGTAATACCAATTGGGTTGATTGAATTCTTCAGGTGTGGTCTGTGACCACACGGGAATTTGGTTTTGCAAGCTTTGTAGATACATTAATCGCGCCCCCTGTCGGGCTCTTTCCAATTGCACTTTAGCAGCGTTCAATTGACTCTGGGCAGCCTGAATACTGGCTTCGGTCTGATCAACAGCAGCCAGAGCCTGATCATACTGAGCTTTCAGAATTTCATCATCCAGTTGAAACAATTCCTGGCTTACCTGAACATTCTCGCCTTCCTGCACGAGGATCTGCTTGATCATTCCTCCAACCTGGGGTGAGATGGTAAAAGTATCTGCCGAAATAGTCCCGGATGCGGTGATCTGCGTTTCGGTCGGTGCGTCTTCCAATAATCCACATCCACTCAATGAAAGGATTACCAGAAACAGGATTAAGATGGAAAGTTTGTTTTTTAGGTTCATAAGTTTCTCCCAATTACTGCAAAATTTTGCCTCGATTTTTATAATCGTTTACGGAACGTGGCTACAGAAGCAACGAAATAAAGAATACTGAGAATGATGAGTGAGCGAATCGAACCCCACATAAATGCGAATTCGGTGCCCTTCACCATAATGCCACGGATAATCACCAGAAAATGAGTGATGGGTAACAGTTCACTGAAAACATAGGTAACCATTGGCATTCCCTGACGTGAAAACATCAAGCCTGAAAGGATGATGGCTGGGATCAGAACTATACCGACAGCCAGATACATGGCTTGCATCTGTGTCCGTGATATATTCGAAATTAAAACACCCATACCCAGTGAACCCAGCGTAAAGACCGAGCTCAAAAGTACCAATAGCCAGAAACTGCCCTGAATCACGATACCAAATAAATAAACAGCCACCAGCAACGTCATGATCGTATTGAACACTCCTACCACCAGGTAGGGTATGATTTTTCCCAGAACAAGCTCCCAGGATCGGATCGGAGTGACCACCAATTGCTCCATGGTGCCCTGTTCCCGTTCGCGTACAATTGCCAGCGCTGTAAGCAACAAAGCTTGCACCTGCAAAACCAT
>DAOUGX010000116.1:0-2873 GCA_034428855.1 Anaerolineaceae bacterium
GGATCCAGGCATTCTGCTGGGTACGCAGAACATAAGCCCAGCCTTTAAAAGCATATGCGAACGAATTTAATCGGGAAACTACAAAATTCCTCAAAGCGAATAACATCTTGTTCATCACAGGTCGTTTCGTTGCGTGCTTAAATATACCCGAAAACCCCGCTTTCAGCTTGAGTTTTCTGTAAATGAGATTGACGATTTATCGTAAAAATGCGATACAATAGAGACCGCGCGGGTGTAGCCAAGTGGTAAGGCATTAGCTTCCCAAGCTAACATTCGTGGGTTCGAATCCCATCACCCGCTTTGACAACCAAAATTTGACTGTCATACACATCAAAGGTTGCATAGGGGAAAATAAATTACACAAGATTAATGGGCACAGCCTTGAGATGATAAGAAGACATCTTAATTGAGATGGATTGATAAATAAAATTTGATATACATCAGAGACGTGGACTTGATTATAACTACTGTATAAAGCAATTATCCTCGCATTTCTCTAATTGCGGAACGGAATATAGTCGAGTATTAATTGCAAAAAGATTAATTATAAAAAGATTCTGAAAGAACTATGATTTCATCATCATCTGAAAATGCTTTCATCATTAATTTATCTGGGTTCAAAACAATTCCATAATTCGCCTCCCGATTAGTTGCGTCCTTGCCTGTTCTGTAACCAATAGCCACCTCATTTCTTCTTCTTGCTGCTTCTACAATTGTGTAAAAATTTACTGTATTATTCAGTACAACGTAATTCTGTGCTGGTTTCAAATATATCTCTGCCCCTTCAGCATTGAAAATATCCTCGAAAACACCGCCGAGCGCTTTTCTTTCTGATATTTGAGTAAGCAATAAGCTAATTAATCTATCGCTAACAATAAAATCATTAGCTTCTGATACCTCTGCAAGCTTCATGTTATTAACATCCAACATCTCTGTCACTATTGAGTAATGACAGTCGGCTACTTTACTTGCTATATCCCTTAAATGTAATAATGTTAACAACGTCTTGGAATCTGCAGTTTGATGGGATAATCGGTCACTAAAACTAAGCAAGATAATATGGTTACATTTCGACAGAGATAATTGATCTAACACGTTCCTATCGGTGGTAATTCCATTAATTACTTCAACATTGGCGTTTACTAGCCTAAGCTCGTAAAGAATCTCACTATTTAGGATAAGAGAATTGGTAATAAGAATTTGAATTTTCGATTCTTTAGGAATGTAATGATCAACCTCAAGCAACAATTGATTTGCCCGTGAATTCCATCCGATGATTAGTAAATTTTGGGGGTTCTCAGAGACGCCGTTTATGGTACGGATACTTTCCTCATTAAATAGCCCGTTCTGAAAATTGCTCGTTGATATTTTTTCATCGTCTTCCGCAAGTAGAATGATTTGGTCATCCTCCTTGATTATGGTTTCCATTGGCGGTTTTAGAATTGGTGATTTATTGTCTAATAATATTCCAAGCACGGTATTATTCTCAAATAGATTGAGAGCTTCCCCAAAAGTCTTACCAATCAAACTAGGGTGAATATAAAAATACATTTCATCACCACTAAAGTCTAATAGATCCAACAAAATTGTTGATAAGCCCGGTTGATAACATGTTTGGGCAATAATCCTAGAAATAATGTTTTCCGATAATACCCATTCGACTTCTTCACCGCCAACAATTTTTGCTACAGCTAAGTTTTTTGATTCGTGTAACTCAGCGACAATATGAAACGCTTTTTTGTTTCGTTTTGGGTTTCTAATAATCGCAAGGCAAATTTTTATTACTTCAGCGTCTGGGTCATCACACACAGGCGATAGAACAATAATTGATTTGGAACTGTTAATATTTAAGAGATTAAGTGATGTTTGATCAATGGGTGAGCCATTTCTACATACTATTCTAGTCGTGCAATCTGAGGGGAGCTTTTCCTTGATTGACTCTACCATTCTGACCGTATCTAATTCCCCCATAATAACAATACACGCATTGTGCTGGTTGTGGTTAGCAATACATAATTCAGAAATAATTGTAAAGACCTTCTCATTCCAACCTAAAATTACAGTATGGTTTTCTTCAACGACAAATGAACGGCCCCTCTGTAAATTTTCCAGTTTGTTAAGTAATCCATTGCTTATTACACCTATCAATGCGCTTATTATAAAAATCCCACCTAAGGTTACAAATAACATCAAGATCCTAAAGGCCCACCCTTCATCGCCAGCCATTGACCCAGCGTCTAATGTGCGCATCAGGCTTACCCAAACCAATTCAAAGAAAGAAAGTGAGCCTGAATTTTGCGGTCTTACTTGGAATAATATTGCTAGTAACGAAGCTACGATAATGATGGAAAGCGATGCTATGCCTAAGAACAATATCATTGCACCGATCCCTTTAGAAAATAAGTAATCAATTTTATAAGTTAACTTTGCCTTCCATGAGGGTTTCTTATCCATGAAAATTCCTCCTAATCGCAGATAATTCCTGTTGTGATTTGTTAATTGTAATTGACAAATTAAATATTATCTTCGCCTCAATTTATAAATTTCTGTTTAGCTTTTTTTATGGGACAGCTTAAAGATGGTTTTTACTCTCCTATATATTAGATTATCATCTTATTTTAGGTACATTCCCTTAATAAAACTTTCGAATGAATATGAAGAAATGGATTACTTCGATATTTACAAATAACATTATTTAGTATAGACATTAACTTCTAAACATTCCTAAGTGATAAAATTTCATACAAGCTTTCAAGGTGCAATGAAGCGGTTAATAACAAAATTAGTATAAAATCGATTTAGCCACCTACCAAGCTAACATTCGTGGGTTCGAATCCCATCACCCGCTTTTTTCCCAACCTGCATACAATAAA
>DAOUGX010000117.1:0-8424 GCA_034428855.1 Anaerolineaceae bacterium
GCTGATTGATACCCATTTCCCACCCATTCTCTGACCAGTTCCTCCTGTTTAACCACTAATCCCACTTTTATGGTTCTTATTGATTTGAGAAAATCTCTGCGTGGAATCGTTCTCGTCATGAGCCCACGAACTGTTGTTATGATCACTTTAGGATCATTTTTTTTTGAGTTAGGTAAATGGTAATTTGCTAAATAAGTTAATGTTTGTAATCGATCTCTTCTGGTTAACGATCCCCAAGCGGCTTTTTCATAAAAAGTAGGCGAAGGTTCAGGAAATAATAAAACATCCTCCGCCCGCATCCAGAATCCAATCTCATCCGAAATAGCTATTGCCTGATCCATACGTTCGACAATCACAATGATGGGTCTTTCTATTGTTGTTTTAAGAGCGGCAACCATCGGGATTCGAACTGGGCGAATCAATCCCAGGGATTTGATCTCGGAACCTGAGTCAATAATTTCTATCAAAGATAGAAAATGGGGGTTTTGTTGAATGGCAGACAGCATTAATCACCTTTCAAGGTTGTTTTCACCATTGTATTTATTCATAGCAACTTGAATTCCCGAATCCAAAATGCACAGAATTGCTTTCTTCACGGTATCTAGCAAAATGAGCAATTCTTTTTCTTCCTGCTTAGAGAAATTTTGTAAAACATAATCGGATGGATCCATGCGACCAGGAGGACGGCCAATCCCAATCCTTACCCGATTAAATTGTTGTGTTCCTAAATTTTGAATAATCGAAGCTACGCCTTTTTGACCTCCAGGTCCCCCTCCAGGACGTAATCGGATACTCAATGAATTTAAATCTAGATCATCATGGATGACAATTAAATTTTCAGTTTTTACTTTATAGAACCGTACGAGACTGGTAACCGAAGTCCCGGATAGATTCATAAAAGTCTGAGGCTTAACCAGAATAATTTTTTGACCTTCTCTTTTTCCTTCCATCACGACCGCTTTGGATTTAACTTTTTTGCCACCAAAACCAAATTCTGTTGCTAAATAATCAATCGCCATGAAACCTACATTATGCCGATTTTTCTGATACTCTTTTCCAGGGTTCCCCAGACCAACGATCATAAATATGTCCGATGGTTTATCTAAATCTGATAGGTTTTCTCTGCTTTTACGAAATAATTCAAATAATTTATTGTCAACCATGTTTATCCCAGTTTTCTGTTACGTATAATAATGAATAAGATCAGCACAAACAAAAACAAAATTCCCAGAATAGCCCCTAAGAATGCTGTTTTCATAAATTCATTTTCAGAAATAATCATCTCATTTGGTGGCATTGGAGACGGAGTTGATTTCATCGTAGATAAGATACTCTCTTCAGGTATTTGAAAATTGGTTGATTGAATCTGATCAATTTGCGGTTCACCAGTTTTTACAGGATCAAAAGGTGTGTAATTTCTGACATGTAAATTCTCAATGATTGTTTGTTGATTGCGTCCATCACCATAAATTGCCAAAACTCTTAATTGATACGTTCCATCAGCGATTGTAGAGGTATCCCAGGTAGCAATTCCAGCATCCACAACAGAATTTTCTACCTGATCAATTAAAAACCAGCTTTGCGAATCTGAATCCTGGTATCGGAAACTGACTTCCACTCTGGATAAATCATTTCCAGTAACCGTACCGATAATTTGGACAATTCCTTGAATATTATCACCATTGGAAGGGGACGAGATTCTAACCAAATCTAATTGAGGAAAAATTGACAACCAGATTTGGGAAAAAACAAAATATAAAACAAGAGTAGATATTAATTGCATAACTTTTAATTTTAACATGATAAAAATAAAGCGGCAATCTTCTACACAACTATCTGGTTTTTTGTGCTTCGTGTATAATCAATTATATGAGCGAAAATGAAGTTAATAATAATGTTAATGAAACCACTCAACCATCTGAATTTTCCAATAATTCGGAAAATAAAAGTAAGCTGGTTTGGATTATTATTGCGATCATTGTTATTTTGGGGCTCATCATTTTTTCTCTGGTAAGCTTATTCCAGGCAGATTTGGAGACTACATCAAAGGTTCGCGATATATTTATTATCATCATGGCTCTCGAATCTTTATTACTTGGTGTTGCGTTAATAATTCTCATCATCCAAATCGCAGTGTTAATCAACGTCTTGAAAAATGAGATCAAACCAATCCTGGATACAACAAACGAAACAATTCATCATTTGAGAGGAACGACCACATTCTTAAGTAATAACCTGGTTGAACCTGTAATTAAGATGAACGAATATTCGGCTGGATTTAAGAGGTTTTTTGATATCCTAAAACCCTCAGGGAAAAAAAGAAAATAAACCAATGATAAGCAAATTTGGAAAGGAGAATACAAATGTCTAGTAAAGATGAATTTGGAGCATTCTTAATCGGATTTTTAGTGGGAGGTCTTACTGGAGCAGTTGCTTCATTATTACTTGCTCCCCAATCGGGTGAAGAAACACGAACTGTTATTAAAGAACGGGCAATCGAATTACGGGATAAGGCCAGCGAAACAGCGGATGAAGTTTATTCTAAAGCAGAGGTTGCAGCCAATGATGCCGTCAAACGTGCCGAAGCTCTCCTCAAAGAAGCAAAAACCAAAGCCTTGGAAGCAAAAGAAAAAGGTGTTCACCTGGTTGAGGAACAAAAAAGCAAATTAAGCAAGAAAATAACCGCAGAAACATCAACAGATGCACCTGCCGAAGTAGAGCTTTAGAAAATCTAAACAAACAATAACAGTTATCCCCACAAAGGATAACTGTTATTGTTTTAACCTAATCGAGCTAAAACAGTAGCGACAGATTCCAATAAGTCACCAGCCATCACTGAAGCAGGATGACCAATTTTTTCAGCTGCCTCAATCCCAGCCTGTGCGTGAATCCAGACTCCGGCAGTGGCTGCCTCAAATGGCTTTTTCCCTTGCGCCAATAATCCAGTAATGATTCCTGCCAGCACGTCACCTGATCCAGCCCTCGCTAAGGCGGGATTTGCCACAGGAATAATCGTCAATCTTCCATCAGGTGCTGCGACAATCGTTAATGCTCCTTTCAACACTACGACATGACCCCACCTTTGGGAATATTCCAATGCGATCATCACGCGATTGGCTTGTATGTCCTTAACATCCAAATCAGTCATAACAGCCATTTCACCTGGGTGTGGAGTTAAGACTGAATTTTCAGGTAAGATTTTTTGCCAATTTTGAATCTTTGATAATAATTTCAATCCATCAGCATCAATTACAATAGGAGGTAATTGACTGGCAACTTCTGTGTCCTCCTCCACATCCATCATTACAAAACCAATTCCACTGCGTTTCCTTTGGGAAGTGGATTTTCCTTTTAATAATCTTTCTAAAAATTCTTTGGTTGTATCCTCTAATCCCCATCCAGGCCCTAATAATAATGCAGTAACTTTATCAAGATTTTTCTGGATAAGACTGGCACTTTCTGCCTGGATAACACCCATATCATGAGGAAGTAATAACCAGGTTGCCTCAACAAAATTTCCTGCCAAAGCTGAGTAAATAGGTCCGGGAACTGCCATGTTTACCAATCCTGCACCAATCCGATACGCTGCGACACCGGCTAAATAAGCAGCTCCGGTATAGTTTATAGATCCCGCAATTATCATAGCTGTTCCAAATGTTCCTTTATGAGCTTGTAAAGGTCTTGATGGCAACAATTTTCTGACACATTCAGCTGTTGCTACTTCCCGCTTGACTTTGCTCTCTGCATCAAGATTTTCGGGTAAATGTAAATCAACAATTTCCAGGTTTCCGAGGTATTGATAAGCCGGAAAAGACAACATTCCCAGTTTTACTGCCTGCATACAAATAGTTAAGTCTGCAAACAGGCATTCATCGGCAGTCTCACCGGTATCACAATTAATTCCCGATGGACAATCCACAGCAACAATCTTAAAAGAATTCGTTGATTCCTTAACAAATTTCAAAATGGTATGGTAAGGCTCCCGAATCGGAAGTTCAAATCCAGTGCCCAATAATCCGTCAATTACCACATGGCTTTCACTGAGCCATTCAGACAATTTGCCCAAAGCATTTTCAGAGGTGTGATCAATGATCTCTCCTCCTAAATCAACGACTTTTTTTGTAAGCTCATCTCCACGGGTTTTCGCTAAATAACCTTTTACTTCCCATCCCTGTTGCCTCAAACTCGCAAGAGCGACCAGAGCATCCCCTCCGTTATTTCCAGGGCCAACTAATGCAGTTACCTTTGGATTTTGAGTGGCACCATAATAACTTTGAACTATTTTCGAGATTCCTTCACCAGCTCTTTCCATCATGGTGGCATATGGAACCCCTTTCTGATCAGCTTCTTTTTCAATCGCCTGCATTTCAGATACAGTTACCAGTTTCATAAGTCCTCCATCATTAATATTATACGCAACCCTTTTTAAAATGCTCAAATCAAACGCATACGGTATAATTTCCAAATGCGAAAATTCCTTTTTATTGCTGTTTTTATCTCTGGCATGGTCACTCTTGCAGTTGAAATGGCTACTGGGCGTCTGTTAGGGAATTATTTTGGAACCAGCAATCTGATCTGGGCTTCCATCATTGGGCTTATCCTCATTTATCTGACAGTAGGATATTTTATCGGGGGAAAATGGGCGGATCGTTCCCCTAAATTTGATACTTTTTTCAGGATCTTAACCTGGGGTGCATTTACAACCTGCCTTGTGCCGTTCGCTGCACGTCCTATTCTGAAAATCGCTGCTGATGCCTTTGACCAATTATGGATAGGTAATTTAATTGGTTCGTTTATTGTTGTCATGATTTTATTCACAATCCCAATAACATTACTGGGTACAGCATCACCATTTGCCATTCGATTAGCTATCCATGATTCCAGACAGGCAGGTTCTATTTCAGGTAGAATTTATGCCATATCCACTCTGGGATCATTTATTGGCACTTTTCTTCCGGATATTTTGTTAATACCAATCATTGGTACCTACCGTACATTTCTATTACTTGGTTTTTTCCTGATGATTTTTGCGTTGATAGGATTATTTTTATCGGCCGGTTGGAGAAAAAGTCTACCTCTGATATGGATGCCAGTGATTGTTATTTTTTTATGGTTTTTTGGCGCACCCGGTACAGATAAAAATACCCAGGGAATGATTTTCGAGACAGAATCCTCTTACAACTATATCCAGGTGCTCAAGGAAAAGGATTTCTATCTATTAAGATTAAATGAAGGTCAAGGCGTTCATTCAATTTATCACCCGGAACAATTAAATTATTTTGGCCCCTGGGAGCAGGTTCTGGTTGCACCTTTTTTCAATCAACCACCTGTAGATATTAATCAAGTGAAATCAATGGCTATCATTGGGTTAGCAGCTGGGACGACTGCCAGACAGGCATTGGAAGTTTTTCCAAATTTAAAAATTGATGGGTTTGAAATTGATCCAAAAATTGTTGACGTTGGATATCAATATTTTGATATGAAGAATCCAAATTTAACGGTATTTGTGCAGGATGGCCGCTGGGGTCTTCACACCAGTAATAACACTTATGACGTCATCAGCGTAGATGCTTATCGCCCTCCATACATCCCATGGCATTTCACAACAGTGGAATTTTTTTCAGAGGTATACGACCATCTCAGCCCTAATGGAGTCCTGGTTATTAATATCGGCAGAGGGATGGATGATCGCCGCTTAATTGATGCACTCGGTTCAACCATTTTGGAAGTCTTTCCGTCCATTCATGTGATGGATTTACCATTCTCCTTTAATTCCATCCTTTTCGCCACAAAAACCCCGACTGAGGTTTCCAATTTGCAAATGAATTACCAGAACATAGTAGAGAGTGAAGTACATCCACTATTGAAGGAAACCATGAAAATCACACTGGATAATATTCAACAACCACCGCAAAGCACTATTGTGTTTACTGATGATAAAGCACCTATTGAATGGTATACCAATGCAATGATCATTGACTTCTTCTTACAAGGTCAAATGGAGTCTCTGCAATGAAAATTCTGCAAAAAATTGTTTCTTATTTTGTTACCATCACTCTCCCTTTTATGCTGATCATGTTTTCAATCAGAATACTATTCACCCCATTATTCCTGGTTTTTGAATATAACCAGCCAGGTTTTCCACCAGATCCGTTTGGTTTTTCCACGCAAGACCGTTTTAAATGGGGATCATTATCCATACAATATCTTTTTAATAATGAAGATACCGAATTTCTTGAAAATCTGCGCTTTGAGGATGGTACTCCTATCTACAATGACCGAGAAGTCAGTCATATGGTGGATGTCAAAATTCTTCTCAACCAAACATTAAATATATTCTATGTATTAGTCATTTTCTATCTGGGATTCATTATTTGGGGAATAACAAAACATAAACTCTATTTATTTTGGAAAGCCGCCAGTCATGGTGGATGGTTAACCCTGGGTTTAATTGGAGCCATATTGGCTGCCGTTCTAATTAATTTTGATGGCCTCTTTACAGCGTTTCACAAAGTCTTCTTTGTTGGAGATACCTGGTTATTTTACTTTTCTGATACTTTAATACGTTTGTTTCCAATGCGTTTGTGGCAGGATGCCTTTATATTTATGGGTATAATTACAGTCGTAGTGGCTTTATTTTTCGCGATATTTGGTGGTAAAAAAAGTAAATCACAACCGAAATCTGGTTGATATTCCCGAAATGAGAGGTAATATATGTACAAACTTGTTTTAATTCGCCATGGTGAAAGTGAATGGAATAAATTAAACCTGTTCACTGGCTGGACTGATGTTGATCTGACAGAAAAAGGTGTCGGAGAAGCCAAGAATGGAGGTCAATTATTAAAATCAGAAGGTTTTAAATTTGACATTGCGTACACCTCCGTTTTGAAACGTGCAATTCGTACATTATGGATTGTCCTGGATGAAATGGATTTGATGTGGATTCCTGTTATAAGAGATTGGCGCTTGAATGAACGACATTATGGAGCTTTGCAGGGTTTAAATAAAGCGGAAACAGCTGCAAAATACGGGGAGGACCAGGTAAAAATCTGGCGTCGTAGTTATGATATTCAACCACCAGCATTGGAAATCAGTGATCCTCGTTTTCCCGGACATGATGCACGATATTCCACCCTCGCCTCAGAAGAATTACCTTTAACTGAATGTCTGAAAGATACGGTCGCACGATTCTTGCCATTATGGAATAATGAAATAGCCCCACTTGTAAAAAAGGGGAAAAAAGTGGTAATCGTTGCTCATGGAAATAGTTTACGTGCTCTGGTCAAACACTTAGATAACGTGTCTGAAGAAGAAATTATTGCTCTTAATATACCAACGGGTGTACCTTTAGTATATGAATTGGATCAGGATCTAAAACCAATCAAACATTACTATTTAGGTGACCCAGAAGCCATTAAAAAAGCAATGGATGCTGTCGCAAACCAAGGTAAAGCAAAGTAGACTTGCAATTTTTCACAAACAATGCTTATCTTGATGTTACATCATGGTAAGCATTTTTATTACGAAGGAGGAAAGTTGATGGATGTAATACAAGCCACTGATTTATACAAGATGCAGCTCATTCAGGATGCTGAAATCTCACCCAATGGAAAATATGTTGTGAGTGCCGTGCTACGTATCAGTGAAAAAGATCAGAAAAAATTCTCGAATTTGTATTTACATAAGGTTGTGACTGGTCAGGAAAAATTGTTCACAACAGGTGACCAGGTGGATTCCAGTCCTCGCTGGTCTCCTGATGGTAAAACCATAGCATTTCTATCTAATCGCGAAAATGAAAAACAGCCACAAATTTACCTGATTTCAATTGAAGGTGGTGAAGCGCAACGACTCACGGATTTACAGGGAGAATTTCTAAATTTATCCTGGTCTCCAGATGGTAATAAATTTATTAGTGAATTTCGAAAAAAGAATCTGGATGCAATTGAGAGGGAAAAGGATGAAACCAAAAACAAGCTGGGAATCGTCTCAAGGCAAATTACAAGAGTCTTTTATCGGTTAGATGGATACGGATGGTACCCTGATGACAGACGTCATCTCTGGGAAATTGATGCCAAATCCGGACAAGCCAGACAACTTACCAATCATCCTATCTTCGATGATACTGGCCCATTCTATTCACCAGACAATCGATTGATTGGATATTTCTCCAACCAAATGCCTGATCCTGATCTTAATCCAGACCATATCGATTTGTACATTCTGGACACAATTAGTGGTTCCTCTATCAAACTCGAAACCCCCATCGGTCCAAAAGGAAATGGTGCATTTTCTCCGGATGGAAAATTGATTTCATATGTAGCACAAATCGGTGAAGGTGAAGGATGGCGAAATGAGAATATTTGGATCGTTCCAGTGGATGCCAGTCGACCAGCGAAAAATTTGACAGAAAAATATGATTTACAC
>DAOUGX010000118.1:0-6117 GCA_034428855.1 Anaerolineaceae bacterium
TGATCAGGGTGTTTCAGGCAATTGGACGCAAGCCAGAAATACCTTCTTATCCCGATTGATTAAGAAGATATGTACATTCAGTAAAATTAGTAGGAGTTAATATGTTTCCTTTTTTAGAGTTTTGCAGGAACACTCAGAAATCATTGTCGGAATTTTTTATGGCTAATTCTAAGCTTCCAGATGATCCTAAAAATCATCATTATTTGAGATTATTTTTCGTTGTGAATTTCCTACAAAGATTTTTACCTTCAAACATAGATATTGCTGCTGGTGAAATCGTCGATTTTACAGGCCGAAAATCTTCTAAACAAGATATTGTTCTGTATCGATCCAATTATCCAGTTTTTAAATCGTCCGATTACCAAAATACCTACTTACTTGAGAGTGTTATTGCAACGATTGAAATATTACCGAGGAATATATCGAATGAATTAAGGCAAGCTTTTATTAATTGTGCCAGTGTAAAAAATCTGAAGCCGACGAAACACAAAATTATGGCTAATAATTCCCAGGATTACATGGAACTGAAATTAAGAACCGTACCAAAATCCTTTATCTTCTCATTTTGTAATTCGGTAGATCAGGATGAATTTTTGAAACTTTATCAAACAGCAAAAAAAGGATCTTCAGGTGTTGCACCAGATGGTGTTTTTATTCTGAGTGATCCGGCAATTTATGCACAATATGACACATTTACACAGAAAACTACTTTTATGACAAAAGACCCTTTCATCCACTTTTTTCAACATCTTTTTACGATTTTCATGGCAGATATCAGCCCATCCATGCTTCTACCGGATATCAGTGCAGCTATTCTTTATGATTTTTCAAAATATTTTTCAGATCTCGATAAGCAATTGATTGAGATTCCATAGGTTTTATTTTTTCAACAACTCCATTAATATCTGGGTTGCCAGTTTAGGGTCAGCTTTGCCACGCATTTCACGCATGACCTGGCCGGTAAACCAGCCAATGAGGGTCTCTTTACCGGCGCGGAAGCTCTCCACTTCTTTGGGGTTGGCTGCTACGATCTTCTCAGCAACCGCACGGATGGCAGAATCATCACTGACCAGTCCCAGCCCTTCCTCTTCCACAATCTTTCGGGGGGATTTTCCGCTGCTTTCCACTTTTTCGAGCAGGCTCTTGCCGGTGGATGTGTTGATCTGCCCTGCATCCACCATTTTAAGGATCTCTGCCAGGTAAGCGGGGGTCAATTGGAGCAGGTTTGCCGTCTTCCCGCTTTCATTGAGCATTCGCAGAATATCATTCATCAGGTAATTGGAAACCTTTTTGGGGTCGCCGTCATAAAGTTTCACTGCACTTTCGAAATAATCCGAAAGATTACGTTCTCCGGTCAGGATGTCGGCATCATATTCCGGCAGTTTATAATCGGAAAGAAAACGGGCTTTACGTTCCAATGGCAGTTCGGGAAAATCAGCCAGAATTTCATCCAGCCAGGCCTGCGTAAGATCCAGTGGCAGCAGATCAGGTTCGCGAAAGTAGCGGTAATCGGCTTCGGTTTCTTTGGAACGCATTTTTCGTAATTCGTTTTTTTCTTCATCCCAATCCAAGGTCCACGCCTGAACACGGTTACCGGCTTCCACCTCGCGAATCTGACGCTCGACTTCGTGTTCAATGGCATTTTTCACATTATCGATCGAGTTGACATTCTTAATCTCGGTTTTGGTGAAAAGTTGATTCGAACCTTTGGGGCGGATGGAGACATTGGCATCACAACGCAGGTGTCCTTTTTCCATATCAGCTTCCGAGATACCCAACCAGCGTAATAACTGACGCAGTCGGATCAGATATTGGGCAGCTTCGTTGGCAGAGCGTAGATCGGGTCCGGTGACCATTTCAACCAACGGCACACCACAACGGTTGAAATCGATCAGGCGCAGTTTCCCGGCATTTTTGGTTTTGCCAGCATCCTCTTCCATATGCAATTTATGGATGCTCACCCGGCGGGTATAACCTTCAGGCATGGGAATATCCAGAAAGCCACCGCTGGCCAGCGAGAGGTCATACTGGGAGATCTGATAGCCTTTGGGCAAGTCAGGATAGAAGTAATTCTTGCGATCAAAAAATGAGCGCATGCGAATTTCGGAATGCATGGCTCTGGCAAGCATGACACCTTTTTCCACCACCGCTCTGTTTAATACCGGTAATACACCGGGTAAGCCGGTGCAGACCGGGCAGATGTTGGTATTTGGCTCATCGTCCCAGGAGTCAGCCTTGCAGGAACAAAAGATTTTGGTTTTGGTATTTAACTGGATATGCGTTTCCAGACCAATGACAACTTCATATTCTGTCATCCAATCCTCCTGGAGGTGTTTTTTAATATGATTGATGTAAGGATTTGATTATTCATGCATACACCTCAGCGTAAAATCGCGGGTTTCAGGTTCCGCCAGGTTTCATCCTGGGTGCCTATTTCATAGGCACGTCCCATCTGCAGCAAGGTTAGCTCGGAAAAATCGGGGCCAAGCAACTGCACACCAATTGGAAGACCATCCTTCGCAATTCCACCTGGTAGAGAAATACCAGGAATACCAGCATGATTGGCGGTGACGGTAAATTGATCGGAGTATTGCATCAGCACTGAGTCCCCATACACATCACCGATTCGGAAGGCGGTGGTGGGAGTGGTGGGTGTGAGCAATGCATCCAGATGATATTTTCCATTGGGATCAAAAATCTGATCGAAATCACGACGCAATAAAGCACGTACTTTAAGAGCGCGGTTATAGTATTGTTCGGAGTATTGGGCTGCACTTACGTACATACCCATCAGAATGCGTAATTTTGGTTGCAGACCAAAGGCCTCATTACGAGTCTTGCGATACATGACCCGCAAATCATCCTCTGTGCTGGGTGTGCGATATCCATATTTGACCCCATCATAGCGATGCAGGTTGGATGCAGCTTCCACCCGGCTGATCACAAAAAATGCCGGGATGCCATAACGGGTATTGGGCATTGGGACGTCCTCTACCACCTCAGCACCCATGCTGCGTAGAACCTCAGCCGCATGATATACAGCTGCACGAATCTCATCCTGAACCGGTTTCTGATGAATTTCACCAGTTTCAGCATCCATATAACTGATCTGAAAATAATCAGGTGATAGACCGATCCGTTTTCCTTTGACGCCCTGTTCGAGAGTAGCCAGGTAATCAGGCACAGGAATGGTTGCAGCGGTGCTATCGCGCGGATCTGCACCGGCAATGGCCTGTAACATCAGGGCAGCGTCGGTCACATCCCGGGCAATTGGACCAGGGCAATCCAGCGAGGAAGCAAATGCAATGATACCGTAACGAGAGACCCTGCCATAAGTGGGTTTGACACCCACCACCCCACAAAAAGCTGCTGGTTGGCGGATAGAACCGGCTGTATCGGTACCCAGCGATAATGGCACTTCACCAGCGGCTACAGAAGCTGTACTGCCCCCGGAGGAACCACCGGGCACGCGGCTGGTATCCCAGGGGTTACGTGGACAGGGCTGATACGCTGTCGATTCATTGGAAGAGCCATAGGTAAACTCATCCATATTTACTTTTCCCACCAGGACGGCACCTTGATTTTGCAGACGTTCAACCGCTGTGGATGAATAAGGAGCTTTGAAATTCGCGAGGATTCTGGAAGCTGCCGTGGTGTAGGTATCTTTTACACAAAAAACATCTTTGGCTGAAAAAGGGATGCCAGCCAGAAAACCAACCGATTCCCCTTTTGCAAGGTGTTGATCAATCTTTTTTGCCTGATCAAGGGCTTGTTCGGCTGTAATTGAAATAAACGCATGAACAGTTTCCTTGTCCTGCTCGCTTTCTGCCCCTGCGTCCAGGCTACCAGGACGTCCATCTACGCTGGAAATTCGATACAAACTACTCTGAACAACTTCAACAGTAGACACCTGTTTTGTGTGTATTAAACTTAATAATTCGTGGGCTGGGTAATCACAAAGTTCCATGGCTTAATCCAGTTTCTCGTGTGGAATATCGGGTACGATGATGTAATGCTCATCCACCAGGGGAGCCTGTACCAATATTTCATTCGGGTTGGGATGCGGTGACCAGGTATCCTCGCGTAGTTTAGGGCTGGTTGCCAGATTGAAGGTAATCCCATGGGTGGTGATATGGATGTCATCAGCTAAGGGAATCGCTTCCAGTTCATGGATGGCTTTTAACTGCTGATTCAATTCGCGACGCAAATAGGCTGCCTGCTTTTCGTCTAATTCCAGAGCAGCCAGGGTGACAAGATGATTGAAAATTTCGGGGGTGATTTCTTCACTCATAATACCTGCTTTGTTTAGTCATTTTCTACCTAGCGTTATCGCATTGGTGTGCCTCTAATTTTACGGCATTTTTGATGATTAACCTATTTTTGTTCCAAAATGATGCTAAACGTCAGTGATGTTCAGCTTAAATTCAAAATGCTATAATCAAAACAATGCAAGCGGAGAATCGACCTGCCCAAACCCCAGAGGTTATCAAACAAGATCAAAATGGACAGAAACTCCATCTGGAAGTGAAAATTCCTCCGGATAGTGAAGTTGAAGTCTTATGTAATTTTGTCGATTCAAAGGGGGAATTAATTGCCATACGTTCATTGAGTGCCAAAGCACCGCAGGATTCATCCCGCTGGCAAATCAGGAAAAAAATAAGTTGGTCCGAGATCAATACAATATTGCTCTTCTGGCTGGCTTTGGTGTTTTATCTCGGTGTGCGATTAATCGGTTTGGAGGATTTCCCCATTTATTTCTTCAGCGATGAAGCCATTCAAAGTGTACAGGCAGCGGATCTGATCCGTGACAATTATTATTCGCCGCTTGGAGAATTTTTCCCCACTTTTTTTGAGAACGGCGGTCAATATAACCTGAGCACGTCTGTTTATTACCAGGTAATTCCTGTTCGTTTATTTGGAAAGGAAATCTGGGCAACGCGTGGGGCAACCGCTTTATTATCAGTTTTAGCAGCCATAGGCGTGGGGATTCTGATCCAAAAAGGTTTTCGAACAAATAGTGGGTGGTTAGCAATTCTGGTGCTTTCTTTGATGCCAGCCTGGTTTTTACACTCTCGTACTGCTTTTGAGACTGCAATGGCAGTCAGTTTTTATGCTGGATTTGCCGGATTCTATTTGTTATATCGGAAAGTCCACCCACGCTACCTGTATGTGGCTGTTGTGCTCGCAACCCTGGCATTTTATAGCTACAGCCCGATGCGGGTAATATTGGGGTTAACTTTATTGGGTCTTCTGATCAGTGATGGACGGTATCACTGGCAGCATAAATCTGTATTCCTGAAGTCCTTTGGACTTGGCTTGGTATTTTTGTTGCCATTTGTGCGTTTTTCCCTGGATCATCCCGGTGAAAGCATACGACACCTGGAAATTTTAGGGTCATATTGGGTGCAAGACCTGCCCGTGAGCGAGAAATTGTCATTATTTCTACGTGAATACATTCGAGGTCTGAATCCGTTGTATTGGTATCTGCCCAACCAGGTTGATTTACCCCGCCATCTGATGAAAGGTTATGGTCATCTTTGGCAAGCCGGTTTACCATTTTTGCTGGCAGGTATCTACTGGGGCATCAAACACATCAGAGAACCAATTTCCAGGATTACATTCATTATGTTATTTGCTGCACCCAGTGGAGCTGCAATGGTTCAGCTTGGAATCACCCGGGCGTTGGTTATGGTGATTCCTGCCACATTATTCACTGTAATTGGAATGGTCCAGATCGGTGACTGGATACTAGGAAAAATTGGTAAGCAAAACCGATATACAACCGTATTGAAGAGTGGTGTCTTTGTGACTTTAGTGTTGATAAATATTCATATGCTGGTTGATGCACTGCAAAATGGTCCGACCTGGTTTAAGAATTATGGATTGTATGGAATGCAATATGGAGCCAAACAGGTGTTTGGCCATATTGAAAATCAATTAAAGAATGATCCAGGAGCTGAGTTCTATCTGACCTCTGCCTGGGCGAATGGAGCCGATGTGCTGGCGCGTTACTTTTTCGATGATCCAATCCCTTTTCAGATGGGCAGCATTGAGGGATTTATCCATGAATACAAGCCAATACAACCGGGAACAATATTTGTGATGACAAAGGAAGAG
>DAOUGX010000119.1:0-11560 GCA_034428855.1 Anaerolineaceae bacterium
TGGAGATATATCATGGTTGCCAACCAATAAAATGGTGGGTATATTAGCCTCAGAGAGTCGCATTATTCGTCTTCCCCATTCACGTTGATAGGTTGGAACGGGGGTGCGATCTTTGTAAGCATCACCGGAAAAAATAACAAGATCCACCCTCTCATTAATTGCAGCGTCAACGATCGTGTCCAGGGCATTTAAAAAGTCTAATACCCGAATGGGCAATCCAGTTTTAAGATCACGTTTTCCTTGAGACGCGATATCAATATGGGCATCTGAGAAATGTAATAGTTTGATCATTAAGTTGAGGTTTTTAATAGCCGAGTTGCTTCAATAATTCTACACTAGGAACAAAACCAGGGTGGTATTCCAGAGAGGTATTGAGATCGTTCACAGCGAATTGAGTATTACCAATAGCAACATATGCCTGTGCCCGCCAGTAAAAACTCTCCTCAAGGTAAGGTTCACTGGCAGCATCTATTGTCAGGGTGGCTAAATTTATTACATCCTGGTAACGACCACTGTAAAAGTAAGCAAAATAAGGTCCGGTTTGATACCACATCATTCGCCAGGGACGATCTTTCTCAGGTAATTGAGAATAAATCTGAAACGCTTGATCATAGGATAAAGCTGCACCGGCATAATCCTGTAACTGCACCATGCTGGTGCCTCTGTTAAACCAGGCAAAAAACAAATCATTGCCCTGATTACTGTAAATTTCCTCGCTAGCATTTACATATGCTATCTGATCAGCATTTCTATCATCAGCATATTCACCAAGAATATCCATCAGTCTCGTTTCCTGATCCGAGGTGAAAATGACCAGAAATATGTAGTTAAATGATCTCCATTGGAGTAACAAATCGTCATAGGAAACAGGATAATCAGGTTTGAAATATGAATCCTGCGTGATGAATTCTTCTTTCGTGTCATCATATCCATTAATGACAGCATAATGTCCCATCCAGGACACCTTCCCGTTTACATCTCGAATAAAGACTCCTTTTTCGACTAAAACAGGAAAACCATTGGCAATCAATTTTTTTAATAATGGAATTGTTCCACCAGAGCGTGTTAAAGCCTGATAGTTAGTATGATCAATAACGTAATTAGCCATTTCATATAGCATTACGTTTTTATCTTTTTCAAAAGGTTTGAGAATTTTTCCTGTATCACTTCGATCACCTTCCCAGCCCCAATAAGATAGTTGCATTGCCAGGTTAGCTGGAGCACAATAATTCCATAGCCCATGTTGATCCTGGTACTTTATTCCTTCAAGTTTTATGCTGGTGGGTAGTGGAGTAGGTTCTAAAGTAGGTGTAGGTGTGCCAATATTCCCTTCTTCCAAAATCGGCGTAGTGGGTTGTGGGGTTATGGAGGGCACCATCGGTGGGGTAGGTGTGGAGAGAACTAAATCGGATTCTGGGACAAACACTACCTCTTCTGGAGGGTTAAGTGCATAATCGATTTGAATTCTCCATTGATCTATTCGCCATAATATACTTTCACGAATACGAGGTATAGAGAATAAAACAATGATTGTGACTGAAAATAAGAAAATTATTCCTAAGATTATTCTGGCTATATTTTTATTTAACATATCCCGATTATAACATCTGTAAAAACCTTCAGTTTTTATTTGTGGTTTAGTGAATAGAATTTTTTCTCATAATTTATGTTGCTCTATTACTTACAAACTAAGGTTTATCCTTGCACATTTTGGGTTTTATTGGTATTTTTATTTCATTCTACATACCTGATATGTTGTCTTTACAACAGAAGATAAGAGAGAAAAAAATGATACAAAATCGATACAAGATACCTGTAAGTTTCAGTTTGCCACGTAGAATTCAAAGATTATCAGAGTTGTCTTTTAATATGTGGTGGGTTTGGAACCAGGATGCCCAACAGCTTTTTCGTTTAATCGATAAACCTTTATGGGATAAATTGAGCCATAATCCAATTGCATTCTTACAACAGGTCGATCGGGCTTTTCTGGACAAAGCCATCAATGACCTATATTTTCTTGAACGATATGATGCAGTTATCAAAAAATTTGATCAATATTTAGAATCAAGAAATACCTGGTTTGAACAAACTTACCCAGATTTATCAAATGAGTTAATTGCATATTTTTCATTTGAATTTGGATTACATGAAAGTCTTCCCGTCTATGCAGGAGGGTTAGGAATCCTGGCTGGGGATCATCTTAAGACAGCCAGTGATTTAGGTCTTCCTTTGGTAGGAGTGGGGTTTATATATAAAAATGGTTATTTTATGCAATCGATAACCGAAGATGGCTGGCAGGAAACCCGGAATTTTTATCTGAATTATTCTGAGGTACCGATCATCCCATTAACTGACAGCCAGGGTAAACCATTGACCATTTCAATAGAGTTACCAGGCAGGTCAGTGGTTGCAAGAATTTGGCAAGTAAATATCGGTAGAATTTTCCTTTATTTATTAGACTCAGATCTGGAAGAAAATTCCGAAAATGATCGCCAGTTAACATCTAGGTTATATAGTAATGACCTGGAAGTAAGAGTTTCACAGGAAATTCTATTAGGAATGGGTGGAGTTCGAGCATTACGAAAATTGGGGTATTCTCCATCTGTGTGGCACATGAACGAAGGGCATTCAGCTTTCTTAGCTCTTGAACGGATATTGGAACTGATTGATAAAGGGAAAACATTTGATCAGGCTGCAGCGATTGTAAAGCGGAATAATGTTTTTACAACCCACACGCCTGTACCAGCCGGAAATGACCAATTCCCAATTTGGCTAATTGACAAATATTTTGCCAACATATGGCCAAAATTAAACCTGACCAGAGATCAATTCGTGGATTTGGGCAAACAAGAACAAGCCTGGGGTGAAACGTTTGTCATGCCGGTTTTGGCTCTGAAATTATCTGAACAACGGAATGCAGTATCAGAATTACATGGGACTGTATCTAGAAAAATGTGGAATTGGCTTTGGGTAGATCGACCTGAAAATGAGGTTCCGATTACCCACATAACCAATGGTATCCACACAAGCACCTGGATTGCCAGGCAGATGAATTTATTATTTCAAAAATATCTTGCCCCCGATTGGTATGAACATGCAGATGACCCGGAAATGTGGGAAAACATTGAGAGAATTCCAGATTTTGAATTATGGGCAGTCCGAAAACATCTCAAGCGTAAATTAACAGTATATTGTAATGAAGTAGCCAGAATGAAATGGCAACAAGGCGGTTTTCACCCGGTACAGGTGGTGGCGAGTGGTGTATTGATGGAACCTTATTCACTTACGATTGGTTTTGCCAGGCGATTTGCTACCTATAAAAGAGCGAACTTAATTCTCAGGGATTATGAACGATTAATTAAATTGGTCACCAATGAACGCAGGCCAGTTCAAATTATTTTTTCAGGTAAAGCGCATCCGGCTGATGAGCCTGGAAAATTAATCATTCAACAAATTTATCGTGCGGTAAAAGATGCCAAAATGGGTGGCCGGTTAATCTTCTTGGAAGATTATGATATGAATGTAGCTCGCTTATTGGTACAGGGCGTTGATGTCTGGATGAATACTCCACGCAGACCGAATGAAGCTTCCGGGACTTCGGGAATGAAAGCAGCACTCAATGGTGTACTGAATTTTTCAGTTTTAGATGGATGGTGGCGAGAAGGTTATAATGGCAAAAATGGTTGGCCAATTGGTGATGATACAGAATACCATGATACGAACCAACAGGATGAAACCGATTCAAAAGAACTTTATGAAACCCTGGAGAATGAAATTGTTCCCTTATATTATCAATCTCGTTCAGCAGATAATTTGCCGAATGAATGGATTGCACATATAAAGGAGACTATTCGCTCCAATGCCCCCAAATTCTCAACTCGTAGAATGGTAAAAGAGTACATGAATCACTTATATGCAAATGCTGCAGAAAATAATATCGATAAATAAGAGGTTCTTATGCCATTACCTTCTTCACCTGTCCTTGTAATTTTAATCATTTTTCTATTGCGTGTATCCGATATGACTTTGGATACCATCCGGGTACTTTTTGTATTCCGTGGTCGAAAAGGACTTGCGTGGATTTTAGGGTTTTTCCAATCCATGTTATTCGTGATAGCGATTACATCCGTCCTTTCTAATATGGACAATTTTCTCAATATTATTGCCTATGCAGCCGGGTTTGCAACGGGAAATGTTGTCGGGATGAGTATTGAGAATCGATTAGCGATCGGTCACATCCACATGACAATCTTCAGCCCATTAGCTGGACCACGAATTGCGGATGCCCTGAGAAATTCAGGTTATGCTGTGACAGAAGTGTCTGGAAGGGGTAGAGGAGGTATGGTTTCAGTTCTGCATGTTGCAGTGCTTAGAAAAAAGGTGGACGAGGTGGAAACTATTGTGCTTGAAATGGATAAAGATGCTTTTGTCACTGCCCAGGATATCCGTCCAATACGAAGAGGTTTTTGGCGGGCATAAAAGAGGACTTAAAGCAGGGTTTGATAAACCCTGCTTTTTTTATTGATTGATGAAAAAACCTGTATTTTTAGGAATTGACCTGGGAACATCAAGCCTTAAATTAGTCTTGATCAATTTAAGTTTAGAAATCATATTTTCACATTCACTCGAATATGATATTTCTTCACCAATGGATGGTTTCGCGGAACAAGACCCTCAAATATGGATTAATTGTACACAAACAGGACTTAGCCATGTGGCTAAATTTATTCATCAAGGTGATTATTTAATTATGGGGTTAGGTGTCACTGGTCAGATGCATAGCCTGGTATGCCTTGATCGGGATCGAAATCCCGTCCGGCCAGCAATTCTTTGGTCTGATTTGAGAGCTTCTGATATTGTCGAAAATCTGAAGCATTCATATGGCAAGGAACAATGGAAAAGTTGGATTGGAAATCCAATTGCTGCTGGTTTTACATTACCCAGCTGGTTATGGATACAATCGTTTGAGAAGCTGAACGCCCAGAGAGTACAATACCTGATTCAACCGAAAGATTATATTCGATTTTGGCTTACTGGTAAGTTATGCTCAGAACCAAGTGATGCATCCGCAACTGGCTTTTTTCATCCTGGAACGAATAATTGGGTCCCTGAGATCTTATCCTTAGCAGGGATTACAACGGAATTTTTTCCTCCATTAAAGAAATCATTTGAAGTTGCTGGATATGTTAAGCCAGAAATTCAGGAACAATATGGATTCGTGGAAAAAATCCCCGTTGTCGCAGGTGGTTCAGATCAAGCGATACAAGCATTGGCATATGATGTTATTAATTCTGAAGATTGTCTGGTAACCATTGGGAGTGGTGGACAAATTTTTATGCCTTTACAATCTGCGATCCCAGATCCGGGATTACGGCTACATCTCTTTTGTCATGTCTGGCCTGACACCTGGCATTATGAAGCAGCAACTCTTTCAGCAGGGTTATCGTTTCGCTGGTTAAGATCATTGGTCAACAATCAAGTCTCCTATCAGGAACTTGCTGATTTGGCAAGTAATGTAGAAATGGATGCAACGTTATTCTTCCTCCCATATTTGAACGGAGAGCGCACACCGTGGATGGATCCTCATGTTGCTGGAGCATTTCTTGGATTAAAACTAAATCATCAGCTTCCCCATCTGGCGAGATCTGTCATGGAAGGCGTCGTGTTTAGTATGGTGCAATCAATGAGCATAATCAAAGAAAGTGGCTTAACCCCCAGGAACGTTATATTTTCAGGCGGTGCCAGTAAGCATCCATTTTGGGCGCAACTTCTGGCTGATGGTCTGGATATGGAAATAATGAAATCAAATATTACCGAAGCGACAGCAAAAGGCGCAGCAATTGCTGCCTGGATTGGAGTCAATAATCCGGACATATCTGACATTCATCAACAAATTAAATCCTCAATACGATTTGAGAGAAATTATTTTCCGCAAAATGGGTCAATTTCCTTAAGAGAAAAGTTTAACAGATTTAAAGAGATTTATCCAAAAATTCAAATTTGAAAATTTACCCAGCTCTCCTCACAATCAACGCAATCCCTCGCTTATTTACAACTTGGACTGGAGTTCCTTTTGGCAAGTTGCTATTATCTTCCGAAATCGCGCTCCATTCTTCACCAGCTAATTGAATGATTCCATGTGGTTCCAAGTTTGATGTAACATAACCTGTTAAACCGAAAAGTGATTCCATTCCAGTTTTTATAGGGGTTTTCAGAGCACGTAAAGCAAACCTTAAAACCAGGAAAATTCCTCCAGCCAAGACAACTCCAGTTGAGATGACCAATGGTACCGATACTTGTGGAAAACCAGGTGTTTCAATTGAATTGAAAAGTACCAATGCGCCGACAATGAAGGAAATGGTTCCAGCCGTTGTTAATGCACCATGCACCGGGGCTTTTATTTCCAGAATGAATAAAATGAATGCGGTCACTAAAAAGAGAATACCAAACCAATTGACGGGTAAGACACCCAACCCATAAACTGCCAAAATTAAACACACTGCTCCAATAAAACCAGCAACCCAACCACCTGGGTTTGATAATTCAATAAAAATCGCCTGAACACCTATCGTCAACAAAAGAAATAGAATATTAGGGTTGGTTAACAGTTGTAAAAGATTTTCAATAAAACTCATTTCAAGTGGATAGACAACGAAATTATCCAGATTAAGAATTTTGGAGCCCGTTGATAATTCGACGGTGCGTCCATTAATTTTAACAAGTAAGTCATTTACATCTGTCGCTATCAAATCAATTAAACCAACAGAAAGTGCTTCTTCGGAAGAGGCAGCTTTCGCATTTTCGATGGTATCTTCAGCCAATGCTACAGCATCTGGTCCACGATTGGAGGCTAATGAGCGAACAGATGCTTTTAGGATCTCTTTTTGCTTGGCTTCAATCGTTTCACCCAGATCTTCCCCTTGTCCTCCAACTGGACTGGCAGCACCAATGGCTGTTTCCGGTGCCATGGCTGCAATATGCCCTGCCAGGGTAATCAATGTCCCTGCACTCCCTGCAATTGCACCTCTTGGTGCTACGAACACTGCCACCGGTATCTCGCTGGATCTTATATTTTGTACAATAGTATTCATCAGGTCAATACTTCCACCTGGTGTATCCAGTTGTAATACAAGCAATTCAGCATTCTGTTTTTCAGCGGATGAAATCCCGCGTTCAATGTACCCAACCAAAGCAGGTGTCAAAGGACCTTGTACACTAATGGTGATAACAGCAGATGACATTGATTGTCCAACCACCGGTTGGACCGGAATCAAAATAACCAACAGAAACCAAAATAATATGGAAATTACCCTTATGAATTTCATTTTTTCCTCATTCCTTACTCAGATTATAAATAGGCTTTTGATTTAAAACAAGAAAGGTTAAAGGAAAAGACGTTTGATACCTTGATTTAGATAGTCAAATCGAATGTGTGTTTTGATCGATAAAAAAATGGGCTGATTGTTTTCAGCCCATTTTGATCCTAGGATTTATCGTCCACCAGTGTTCCAATCGGTTCTCCTAATATTGATTTCTTCAAGGCTGAAGGATCGAATAAGTTTAGAACCAGAATGGGTAATTTGTTTTCCATGCACAAAGAAATGGCTGTGCTATCCATTACTTCGAGTCTTCTGTTCAATGTATCGATATACGACAGATGATCGAATTTGATCGCATTAGGATTACGTTTCGGATCACTATCATAAACACCGTCGACTTTGGTGGCTTTAATCACCACATCAGCATCGATTTCCATTGCTCGTAAAGCTGCAGCAGTGTCTGTCGAAAAGTATGGGTTTCCTGTTCCCCCGCCAAAGATTACAACTCTGCCTTTTTCCATGTGACGAATGGCACGCCGACGTATATAAGGTTCAGCTACCGAGCGCATCTCGATTGCAGATTGCAATCTGGTTACCACATTGATGGATTCCAATGCATCCATCAAAGCTAAACCATTCATTACAGTCGCCAACATCCCCATATAATCCGCAGTCGCTCGATCCATTCCAAGGTCAAGTCCTTGTTTCCCACGCCAAAGATTTCCAGCTCCGATGACTATGGCTACATCAACACCCATTTCCCGGACTTCTTTCACTCTTTTGGCAATTCTCAAGGCACATTGCGGGTCAATTCCAACACCTGTATCATTTCCTAACGCTTCCCCCGATAATTTTAGAAGAACTCTTTTGTATTTGATTTGTTCCATTTCCGCGCCTTTCCGAAAAAAAAGTCAACCTTGTGGTTGACTTTTTAATCAATTATTCACCTGCATCTGCAGTAGTTTCACCCAATGCCCATCGGGCAAATCGGCGTACCACTACATTTTCACCTAAAGCAACTACTTTTTCATTCACCAATTGTTGAATGGTGATTTCTTCATTACGGATGTAAGGTTGCCGCATGAGAACCACTTCATTCTTGAATTTTTCAATTGTTCCATCGACAATTCGGGGAATGATCGCTTCCGGTTTTCCTTCTTCACGAGCTTTTGCAGCAGCGATTTGTGCTTCTTTTTCCAACACTACTTGTGGAATGTCTTCTTCACGAATATATTCTGGTGATGTGGCTGCAATCTGTAAGGCTAATTCATGAGCTAATTCGCGGAATGATTCAGAACGTCCTACGAAATCAGTTTCCACATTGACTTCAACCATTACGCCAACTCGTCCATTGCCATGGTTATAAAGTTCAACGACACCTTCGGAAGCATTGCGGGATGCACGTTTGGCAGCTTTGGCTAACCCTTTTTCGCGCAAGAAATCTAATGCTTTATTGAAATCACCTTCTGCACTTTCCAGTGCTTTACGACAATCTAAAATGCCGGCACCAGTGGTTTCACGTAATTTTTTGATATCTTCTGTTGATATTGCCATTTTTAAAAAATCCTTATTTTATTCAATTTGAAGCAGTTATCTTCGTCTTATTCATCAGTATTATCTGATGATTCTTCGACGGACTCAACCTTTTTGGTTGTTTTTGGTTTGGCGGTTTTCTTTGCTTTAGCGACTGGTTTATCTACTACTACTTCTTCTTCCACATCAACCACATCTAAAACATCCTCTTCCACCAAATCTTCAATTTCTTCTTTATCGAGATCGAGTTTTGCGAGTGTTGAGGCTCCTAACAAAGTTACATCATCCAATTCAGCGTCTTCTTCCATACGACGGCGAACTACAACTGGTTTTTCTTCGCCTGGGGCAACTTCGTCTTCAAAATCTTCATCTTTGCGTAAGGATTTACCTTCGATGACTGCATCAGCAATTTTTGCTACCATCAATTTAATAGCTCGGATTGCATCGTCGTTTGAAGGAATAACATAATCCACATTGCGGGGATCACAGTTGGTATCAACCATGGCAATGATCGGAACATTTTTGAGATTCGCTTCATGTACGGCGGTTTCTTCCCGGCTAACATCAATGATGAATAACAAATCAGGAATCTTCTTCATGTTACGAACACCACTTAAGCGAATCATCAAACGATTGATTTCACGATCAATCATTAATGCTTCTTTTTTAGTATAAGAATTGATCTCACCAGTTTCGTGTAATTTCTCCAAGCGTTCCAATTCACCAATTCGTTGACTGATGGTTGTCCAGTTGGTTAACATTCCACCCAACCATCGTTCTGTAACGTAAGGCATTCCACAGCGGATAGCTTCTTCTTTAATTGTTTCCTGTGCCTGACGTTTTGTACCGATGAACAAAATTGTGCCACCGGCTGCTACTGTGTCACGAACGACATTGTAGGCTGCGTTGATAGCCTTGACTGTTTGTTGTAAGTCAAGGATGTGAATACCATTGCGTTCCGTAAAGATATACGGGCGCATTCCTGGGTGCCACTTGTTGGTTCGGTGACCGAAGTGAACACCACTTTCCAAGAGAGCTTTCATGGAAATTACTGATGCCATATTATTTTCTTTTCTCCTTATTAATTTTCGTTTTTCCTCCGCTCTCGTCATCCCATTTATCAGAACATCCTCGATGCACGCTGATTTGGTCAGAGAACGTGTGTAATAATACTGCGTTCGCAGCCGAAAAAGTATACCATGCAAATCCATAAATCGTCCAGAATTTAATTTTTTTTGATATTACAAAATAACAATTTGAGTACTTTAATCGATGGAAATGATGATATTCAACTTCTGAATAACTTGATTTTATATCATGCAATTCTATATACTATAAGAAGTTATTAGTATGATCGTGCCATGATTATTGGAAAGGAGATTTATTAGAATGCATGAAAAACATACCGTAAGGGATTGGATGGTGGATCTGGTTGTATTTGTTGATCCAGATCAAACGGTATACGAAATATTGAGTATCATGAGACGTCGCTATATCAACAGTGTCATGGTAAGAAAAAGTGAAAGTAATCCTGAGTATGGGATTATTACGTCAAGAGATATCAGCGATAAAATTGTCGCTGAAAATCGAAATCCAAAAGAATTAAAAGTAAAAGACGTGATGTCTTCTCCGGTCGTTACAGCTCCCCAGAATCTTTCTGTAAAAGAATGTGCTATCTTGATGAGGGAAAAACATATTCATCATCTTCCTGTGAAAGATGATAATGGTTTGATTATTGGAATGGTCTCAGCAAGTGACTTCCTGCTGATAGCCGAGGCGATGGGTACCAACTTCCAGGAAAGATCTCTCTCCTAAAAAATTTTTTTGAACAACTGTAAGAATTCGACGCATCGGTTATAATACCAAACGATGCGTCGAATTTTAATTCTTACAATATTTGTTTTTATAGCAGTACTCCTGGGATTTCTTTACTCGCCTACACCCATTAAGGCTCAATCCAATTCAGCCACGGACTTGATCAATACCGTCAATCACCTTCGGGCGAGTAATTCACTGGTTGCATATGAAATAGACAATGAATTGATGAGAACTGCCCAGGAACAAGCCAATTATATGGCAGAAATGGGTCAGATTACTCATAACCGGAAGGATGGAACCACTCTCTCCAGACTCGGATTTGTTGAGAACATTGCTGGAGGAGCAAACCTGACTGTTCAGGTAGTTGTTTTTTCGCTGTGGACCGATGCAACAAATTGGAACAATTTAATTGGATATCGATTTGGCAAGGTTGGTGCAGGTGTAGCAGTCAAAGGTGATATGGTCTATTATGTTTTACAGGTGAAAGAAACCCAGGTAGGAATTGCCGCACAACCTACGATCAATTATCAAATTACACCAGACCCCAATCTTGTGAGTGATGTCATCACTGCGACCCCGCAATTGGATGGCTCGATAATCCATGAAGTGCTTGATGGTCAATCCCTTTGGGCAATCGCCATTGCATATAATACTACTATTGCGGATATCATCAATTGGAATAATCTTTTACCAACCCCGGTAATTTTTGTTGGAGAGAGATTGGTCGTTCAAATTGCCCCGACAGCCACATTATCGCCTACCATTACGAATACTTCCATTCCTGCGACCAGAACCATTACACCAAGTCATACCCCTGTGACTCCCATGCCGTCCGCCACAATTACCCCCACACCATCTCCGACCCCAGAACCTCCTTTTTCGATTTATAG
>DAOUGX010000120.1:0-1816 GCA_034428855.1 Anaerolineaceae bacterium
GATCATTAAAAAATTGATTCATGCTGAGAAACCTCTTCACGAGAATAATTTGGAAAGAATTATCAATTGGGATCTGAAAGAATTACAGGACCTTTTTTATATCAAATAAACAGGAAATTTATAACACAAATTGACAACGTTGACAATTATTTTCAAGCTAGATTTTCCACTCTTATTTCAAAGTACGTAATGTTTCATGGGTGTATATAACCTGCATGGTTTATTTTTGAAATAATCCATGCAATAATTGGTTTGACTAAATTAAATCCAATAATAAGGATATATCTATGGAAAAAAAACCTACCTATTCCACCATCGATGAATATATCGCTGAATTTCCGCAAGAAATTCAACAAATTCTGCAACAAATCCGAGCTGTGATTAAGGAGGTAGCTCCACAAGCTACAGAAAAAATCAGTTACCAGATGCCAACATTTTATCTGCAAGGTAATCTGGTACATTTTGCTGCTTTTAAATCTCATATCGGTTTTTATCCGGTACCCAGTGGAATTGAGAAATTCAAAGAGGAATTATCTCAATATAAAGGGGGAAAAGGATCGGTTCAATTTCCACTGGATGAACCAATCCCCTATGATCTAATTCGTCGCATTACGCTTTATCGTGTGGAAGAGAACTTATCACTCTCAAAAAAGAAGAACATGAAATAAAATCACGTTGAGTAAAGAATGCCTTTGATTTTTTGGGAAACACAACGATTAATTTTGCGAAGTTTTGTAGTAGATGATCTTCAACTGTTTTGTGATTATAGATCTGATCCAAAGATCGCCCAATACCAATCCTGGAATACGCCATACACACTCGATCAGGCAAAAAAATTCTTTAGTGAAATGAATGATCTTCAACCTGGTATTCCAGGAGAATGGTACCAAATCGCTTTTGAAAGAAAAAATGTGCCCGGAATAATTGGTGATTGTGCTTTTCAGGTTTTTCAGAATGATTCACAGCAAGCCGAAATTGGTTTTACCATTGCGCGAGAATTTCAAAACCTCGGTTATGCTACCGAAGCTATAACTGGTCTGTTGGACTATTTGTTCTCAAACCTTAATCTTCACCGAATTATTGCTATATGTGATATAGATAATCGTCCCAGTGTTCAATTATTGGAAAAGTTGGGTATGCGTCGAGAAGGATATTTTATCGAAAATACATGGTTTAAAGGCACGTGGAGCAGTGAATTTTTGTACGCAATTCTCGAAAGAGAGTGGGGACAGAAAAAATGAAAGAAGAAAAAAAACGATTGATTAAATCTCATTAACTTGGTATTACAAAAATATAAGGGGGCAAAATAAATTTTTGCTGAATTAATTGATATAAAATGATGATATCTGGTTTGAATGTTGATCTCCCAGATATTCCGATCCCTTCCCAGGAGGAAATAAAATGCAAGAACCACGTTTCAAATCCTTCAATTATGCCATTGGCATGTTTGGTACTTCCATTCCCATCAATATGTTCAAAACGTATGCGGCCATATTTTATGTAGATCGATTGGGACTGACCACTTTACAACTTTCAACCATATTATTCTGGTATGCCTTTATCGATGCACTGGATAACCCGGTGTATGGATTTCTCTCCGATCGCACCAGATCCCGCTGGGGAAGACGACGACCCTGGTTGGTGGTAGGTACACCTCTTCTCATTCTGTGTTTTATTGCTTTTTATAGCACTCCGGCTTTTCTGTCTGGCAATTCTTTGTTTGCTTATGCGATGTTATTCTATATTTTAACCGGCACACTGGACTCAGTTATTAACGCCAATTATGGTGCCCTTTTTCCAGAATTATTCCGGACGG
>DAOUGX010000121.1:0-4155 GCA_034428855.1 Anaerolineaceae bacterium
TTCAAAAGGATTGTTTTCCACACCCAATAATCGAAAAACCTGAACTGCCGAACCACCCAGTTGAAGCGGTATATTCAGCAGCAGATTGACCAGCGCTGGATTCCAGTCGAGGATGCGGTATTGTGAATCAACCACCATGATGCCGTCCTGAATGAGTGAAAAGACTACATCACGTGCTACGGGAATCAGATCTAAGAATCGAAACGTGGTGATGGAAAGGGTGATTAATACAACCGAAAAGAAACTGCCGATGGGAGCCCAATCCATACCTGGGAGTGGGTTGATCGGTGTCAAATAAACGATACTGCCAATAAATGGTAAAGCGACAGCCAGAATAAAAACTTCAATTTGATGGCGGAATGAGCGTTGTTTGAATTTAATCCATTGTTGTACCATGACGAAAATCAGCATGATGCCAATCACGTAATGGAATAGTATGCCAAACGGATATACGGGACCATGATAATAAACCATCAAATTGGTTACCGGATCAATCGCACCGAAACCATTCCAGATCAGGCCATGTTGTTCATTCGTCCATACCAATCCCACAATTACCACAGGCACAATCCAAAGCAAGAATAAATTGCGTGGTCTCATTTTTGTGGTAATGCCAAAATATTCGAGCACAAACAGGAACAGACTCGGCAATAATGTGAACAGAGCCACATATTCCCATTTCGACCAGAATATCTTCATTTCCTGTGTGCTGGCTGAGTAATCCAGCGCATAAGCCATGTTGTAGATCGTTACTGCAACGACAACAATTAATAATGACCTGCTTCCACTCACGTGCCGCTTACGCCAGATCAAAAAGAAGAGCAGGATGGAGAGAATGCTGGTAAAAAATGAAATATTTACATAAACAAGGGAGAAATTAAGCATATTGATTAGTATACAGGGATTACAAAATTTGGAAAGTTATTTTTGTTACGATTTTGTTGAAAATGTATTTATTTTGTGTTTATGTATGGTTAGTAAAATTGATATTTTACTAACTTTTACTTGCAGATTAATACCGGAATTTGAATACTGTCCAGAACATAATCAATGGTACTGCCGGTCATCACTTCTTTCAGTGGTGCGGAGCCATAACTACCCATAATGACCAAATCGATATCCTTTTCTTTTACAAAATTCAGAATATTCTGACCGGAAAATCCTTTGCGAAGATGAGCTTTATAAAATGTGCCACTGAAACGCATATAGGAACGGGCTTCGTTAATGTGTTTTTTCATTTCATCTTTTTGTTCATCATCCCGATAGGTGGTTAAAATATAGAGTTCAACATGCCATTGAATGGCTTGATAAGCGGCAATGTACATGGCTTCTTTTGCTTTGGAACTGCCATCATACGCTAACAGAAGACGTTTGATCGGGCGCATGAAGCCTGGAACCACCAGCAATGGTTGTGGACTTTTCCGCACCAGGGTGCGAAACCCGGAGCGCAATTTTTGTAATGGCTGGATGCCGGGAGCATAATTCATTTTTACGATGACCATATCGGTATAAAAGGCGCGTTCTAAAATCTTTTTACCTGGTTCACCGACTTCAATTGCCAGGCTACCATCCACTCCGGTTTCACCCAGACGCCAGTAAAAGATTTCACGTAAGCGGCGGATTTTTTCACTTTCAAGTTCTTCTTCGTTGGCAACCAGATGGATGGCAGATATTCGTGCACCTTCCTGCTGGGCAATCCAGAGAGCCTGTTCAAATGCATCGCGCGAATCAAGATTATCCTGTATGGCCAGTAACAGGTTGGGAAAGAGCACCTGTTTTCGCTCAAATTGCATGCGGTGTGCTTTGCGCCACGTGCCGGTTCTGGGTCCCCCTTCCCAATTATCCGGTAAGATCTTATCCACCAACCAGTATCGTAACCGCTGAAAGGTTGTCCTGGTCCGGTTAGAAAATCGCACCGCCAGAGATTCAGCCGCCTTGGTCGTATCCACCTTCCAACCCAATTCCTCTTCCAGTTCTGATCTGTGCTCCAGCATCCACATGTACAGGTCGGTTTTTGTGCGGTCAGGGAATTCGCGCAGAAGACCTTTTTCGGTAATAATTTCCACCGTAGGAAGATAAAAGTTCTGGTACCAATCGATGGCACCTTCCAGATAGGGAATTTCCCGCTGCAATCGTTTTCCCAGGAAATAACGATTAACGCTGATGTGATCTATTAATTTATCGTATCCACCAGGTTCAGTTACTTCCAGATCGAGGTCAGGGATGTGTTTGTCGAGCTGGGTTACTTCCAAAAAATTTGCATATTCTTCTTTGATGATCAGATTATCCAGGTCCACTTCTCCGGTTAACGGGACTCTGGTAACCACTTCAGTCACGTATGCTTCAATATGCGACTGCCCATTTTGACGGGCGATGGAAACTCGGTGATTGCCATCACGCACGAAGTAATAATCACCAACTTTATAAACTTCAATGGGGGGTACACCTACCAAAGATTCGGTCGCGATTTTTACCGAGACCCAGCGTTGACTATCGGAAATTCTGCGTGGTAAGAAATCTCGCGTGAAATCAGTATAACGCCCAACCGATCCGATAATCTTGTCCAGCGGAATCTCCTGACGTCCCCGTTCCACCTGCCCCTGCAGGCGTAAATGCTTCAAGACCTCATCATAGGAGAGCAAATCAATTTTCTCGCCGGTCAGTTGAGAAATAACTGATTTTAAAGATGCCTTACGATGGGCAGCATTAAAGTCATTAATCGCAATATTTCGGTTCATATCTCACCAAAACCTTTATTTGTTTAACTATAAATGTACTCGAAATATATATTTTTGGCTATATGAATTACTCGATACCTGAAGAATGATTAACAAGGTTTTTGCAGACGTTCACGGGTGCTGACAATCATGGCGCTCGCCAGACGCAATATATGGATGGCTTCCGCTTCCCAATGGGTTTTATTGGAAACCATATCAAACCCGATAAAACCAGAAGCCTGGCCATTGTTAAACATGGGGACAACCAGTAATGAAATTATATCCTGTTGTGCCAATAAATCCTTAATGGGTGCCGATTCAGCAGGGAGTTCATCCAATGAATCCAAAGTGATTTCTTCATTGTTCACCATTTTGTTGATCCACCATGGGTATGGGGTCATTGGTACATTTTGCAGGTTGTCCATTTGGGGTGTGATACATTTATTACACCATTCAAAAGTGTTCGACATCGTTTGTTCGGAATCATTAAAGTCAAAAATATAAGCACGGTCTACCTGCATATATTCCCCTAAAGCTTCAACCGTATTTTGTAAAACCTGGTTGATATCCTCTGAACTGGCATTCATCAAATTTAATGAGATTTCGTTGATCAGGTGTTCAAAATTTGAATAATAGATTAACTTTTCCCGGGCATTATGCCGTGCCGTTACATCCCTGGAGATACCCTGGAATAGAACAGTCCCATCCGGCATGGTAATGGTTGATCCTATCTCTTCTGCCCAATGCAGGCTTCCATTTTTGTGATAAACCCGAAATTCAACCGGTTTGGTTATCTTTTGATCGATCCTTTCCCTTAATACTTCATAAAAGTTTTTGCCATCTTCGGGATGCATGGCACTGAGCCAGACTTCCGGACTTCTATATAATTCTTCCGGGGTATAGCCGGTATATTTTTCCACCTGCGGGCTGATATACAGTGGAAACAAGGTTCTGGCGTCGACAACATACACCACCATGGGTAAGTTTTCCACCAGAGCCTGGAAGCGTTGTTCCATGGATTGCTGAAGCAAATCATGCTGATAAGAATCGCTCACATCACGACCGATCGCATAAATTGCCATTAATTGATCGTCTTCGAAAATTCCCCGGTCGGTCCATTCCACCCAGAACGTTTTACCGTCAGCGTTTAGAACCCGGCTTGTATTTTTTCGTATCGGGTTCTGAGGTGTCAATTTTGAGAAGTGGTTAAAAATTCCAGCATAATCTTCTACAAATAAATTTTCTTCAAACGATCGACCAATCACTTTCCTCAGAGGACGCCCGATCAGATCGCAGAATTTTTGGTTGACCTGCTTGATGATTCCATCCGGCGTCAGTCGAACCATCATCAGATCTTCTTCGAAGTAATCCAGATGTTTGGGTTCCTCTTTAATGTAGCTCATCTTTGAATCTTCAGGATTGTCCAGGATGATCATAA
>DAOUGX010000122.1:0-6453 GCA_034428855.1 Anaerolineaceae bacterium
GCGACGCTTCCCCGAATCGTCATTATCATTGATGAATTAGCAGACTTAATGTTATCTTCCGCCGACCAAACGGAACACAGTCTCGTTCGTTTGGCTCAAATGGCTCGTGCAGTGGGCATGCATCTAATTGTGGCAACCCAACGGCCAAGTGTAGATGTAGTGACTGGTTTAATTAAAGCAAATTTCCCGGCAAGAATTGCTTTCACGGTAGCATCATCGATCGATTCACGCGTCATTCTGGATATGAATGGTGCTGAGACTTTGATGGGCAAAGGGGATATGTTATTCCTGGCTCCTGATATTGGCGCACCTCAAAGAGCACAAGGAGTGATCGTGACCGATCATGAAATTGACCAGATTATTGATTTTTGGCGCCAATCAGAGACAACCATCGTAGATGAACCAGCTCCCTGGGAAGGGTTAATGAAGGTCATGGAAGAAGAAGGTGGAGATGACCTTGTAAAGCAGGCAATAGAATTAGTAAAAACCAGTCGCAGGGCATCTGCTTCATTATTGCAACGTCGTTTGAGAATTGGTTTTCCTAGAGCTGCCAGACTTTTGGACCAATTAGAAGAAATGGGGGTTGTAGGTCCAAGTTTGGGGGGTGGAAAGGATCGTGAGGTATTAATAGATCCGAATGATGACTGGGAAGATATCAAGAATGCAGACGAGGAGAATGAGGATTGAAGAAATGATTTTCCCTGTGTCTTGACAGTTCTTTAGGCGTAAGATAGGATAAACAAATCAAAAAAATGTGTTTGAAGGTGTATTTTGAATAATTCTAAAAACGGAAAAATTAGTTTTTCTGATCTGATGAGAAAGAAATTTAAGGGGATTCTGGATCCAATCGGTAATTTTTTAAACAATTTAGGACTTAAGCCGAATATGATCACCATTCTGGGTCTCATAGGTCATATAATCGCAGCTATTATTATTGCTTTTGGTAAAATCTCCTGGGGTGGTATTGTATTAATGGTATTTGCACCGATTGATGCATTGGATGGCACCATGGCCCGCCTTAGAAATGAGCCCACCAGATTTGGCGGTTTTGTCGATTCAGTCACAGATCGTTTTTCGGAATTGATCGTGTTTGCTGGCCTTCTTTACCATTTTTCGATCCAACAAAATACTTTGGCGATTATGCTGGTATTTTTTGCTGCTGCAGGTTCAATTATGGTTTCCTATACCAGAGCTCGTGCAGAAGCATTGAATTATGAAGCTAAAGTTGGCATAATGACAAGGTTAGAACGGTTGATTATATTAATTGTCTGTCTTGTTTTCAATATTCCGCTGGTTGCTTTGTGGATACTTGCAATCCTGGCAAATTTTACAGCTTTACAACGAATCTTATCGGTTAGAAAACAAGCGTATATTGCCCACGATGTAGTGGGATTAAAAAAAGATAATAAGTAGAGGTGAAAAATGCCTGAAGGTTTTTATATTGGTAGTTTGTTCATTCATTTTTACGGCGTTATTATTATGTTTGGCGCGGTACTGGCAGCGTGGCTTGCTACAGTCGAAGCAAAGCGCAGGGGATATAATCCTGAAATTGTTTGGGATGTCATGCCATGGCTGTTAATTTTAGGAATTGTTGGAGCCAGGATCTGGCACATCTTAACCCCTCCAGCTTCCATGGTCGAAATGGGAATTACCACTCAATATTATCTGACCCATCCTTTAGATGCAATTAATATTCGCGCTGGTGGATTGGGTATTCCAGGTGCAGTGATGGGTGGTGCCCTCGCATTATGGTTATATACCCGTAAAAAGAAACTTAGTTTTGCTTCCTGGGTTGATATTATTGCTCCAGGACTTGCTCTCGCCCAGGCCATTGGACGTTGGGGAAATTTTATCAATCAAGAGTTATATGGTGCGCCGACCGATTTGCCATGGGCGATATTTATTGAACCAGCCAGAAGATTACCTGAATTTATCGATGTGGCATATTATCACCCCATGTTTTTTTATGAATTCTTGTGGAATTTATTGAATATGGCTGTTTTGTTGATTCTAGGAAGAAAATTAAAAGATAAATTATTCAGAGGTGATATATTCTTAATTTACCTGGTGATCTATCCAGTTGGAAGGTTCTTTTTAGAGTTTATCCGGCTAGATCCTTCCAATGTTGGTGGGATGAATGCCAATCAGACGATTATGGCAATTATTGCGATATCTTCGATAGTTCTCCTTGTTCTGAAAAGAACAATTTTAAAAGATAAACAACGACTCGAAGAATTTCCTGTCGCAGTCAAATAAACCTAGTTATCAGTTTTTCAGAGAAATAATGATTGAAACCGAAAATCTTACTAAGAAATTTGATGATTTTACGGCTGTCAATCAGTTAAATATTAAGGTGACTTCTGGTCAAATATTAGCATTGCTAGGCCCAAATGGAGCTGGCAAGACGACTACTGTCCGCATGTTATCATCCATTCTCAAGCCAAGCTACGGAAAAGCGGTGGTGGCAGGCTATGATGTTGATAGCCAGGCAGCAGATGTTAGAAGAATGGTGGGTGTATTAACTGAGCATCACGGATTGTATGGCAGGATGAATGCGATAGAATATTTGCTTTTTTTTGGAGAACTCTATGGTTATGGAAAAGCCGATATTCTTCGAAAAATCACTCCTCTTCTTGATCAGTTGGGTTTGGAACCTTATTCAAAGAAAAAACTAGGTGAATATTCCAAAGGAATGCGTCAAAAACTGGCTCTCGTCCGGGCATTAATTCATAATCCCCCTGTACTGCTCTTAGATGAACCTACCTCTGCCATGGATCCGGAGAGCGCAAGAATTGTTCGTTCTGCAATACAACAATTAAGCAACAACAATCGTGCCATAATTCTTTGTACCCACAATTTATCCGAAGCTGAGGAATTGTGTAATCAAATCGCAATTATTCAAAATGGAAACATTATTTTGAATAAGTCAATGCATGAAGTGAGATTATCTTTAGTGGGAGTCTCTGTTTTCGCTGCCAAGCTTAGAAACCCGGATAAAAATATTTCTATTGAATTACCGGAAGGGGTTCAATTTATAGGTTTTGTGGATGGGTTGGCTCAATTCAGGGTTCAGGACCCAATTGTTCAAAATCCAAAATTACTCCGGCTTTTGGTTGAAAAATATGATTTATTAACCTTCCAGGAAATCCCGATAAAATTAGAAGATGCCTATCTGGGAGCTATTAACCAGGGTAAAAAGATGGTATGAACAAAAGTCAAATCATGCAGGCATTGGTAATTACCCGAAGAGAAGTTCGAGATCAATTTCGAGATTGGCGTATCATTTTTCCGATATTGGGTTTGACAATATTTTTCCCATTTTTAATGAATTTCACCACTGCACAGGTGCTTCAGTTTGTGAATCGTTATGGGGCTTCGATCGTCGGAGAACGGTTGGTGCCATTTTCGATGATGATCGTGGGCTTTTTCCCAATATCAGTATCGTTAGTTATTGCATTGGAAAGCTTTGTGGGTGAAAAAGAAAGGGGAAGCATCGAGCCATTATTCAACACACCTTTATTGGATTGGCAGATTTATATTGGGAAACTTATTTCTTCCATTGTGCCGCCTCTATTTGCTAGTTTTGTAGGTATGTTGGTATACAGTTTGGGATTAATGTTGAATGATGTTCCTTTACCAGAATCTCATTTGATTTTACAAATTATATCCATCACTATTATTCAAGCAATTGTTATGGTTGCTGGTGCCGTTGTGGTTTCCAGTCAGGCAACATCGGTTCGGGCGGCTAACCTGTTGGCAAGTTTTATTATTATTCCCATGGCATTACTTATTCAGGGCGAAAGTATTGTTATGTTTTGGGGAAATTATTCAACCTTATGGTGGGTTGTTTTTGGACTGGCTGTCCTTGGGATATTATTATTACGAATAGGATTGGCTCATTTTAGTCGTGAAGAGCTGTTAGGCAGGGAAATAGACATCCTCAATTTCAAGTGGGGTTGGAAGACTTTTCTGACTACATTTAAAGGTGATGCTAAAAGTGTGTTCGATTGGTATAGGAATGAGGTTTTTCCTTATGTTAAGAAGATTCGTTTTTCAATCTTAATAATTTTCTCACTTGTGATTGCAGGTTTTTTGGTGGGCAATTCCTTGATAAAACAATATAGTTTACCTTTGGATCAATTAGGCGTGGAAAATATGGAAAAACAGCTGGCCCAATTGAGTCAAATTTGGTCCATTGGAAACTTCTCTCCAGTATTATCCATTTTCTGGCAGAATATTAGAGTTTTAATGATAGCATTTCTTTTAGGTGTAATTTCATTGGGAATTTTTGGTGTTATTCCATTATTTGCTTCCGTTGGAATTGTGGGATATATCATGGGATTGTTGATCAATCTAGGTTTAAATATTAATACCTATTTATGGGGTTTTATCATTCCACATGGAATATTTGAAATATCAGCAGCAATGATTGCTACTGCGTCTGTTTTTCATATGGGGGTTATTCTCGCGACACCAAATAAAGAGCTCACGATTGGTGAAGTGTGGTTGAAATCAATCGCTGGATGGGCGAAAATTATGATTGGAATTGTTTTCCCTTTAATGCTGGTAGCTGCAATGATAGAAGCCTGGATTACACCGAAATTAGCATTGATGTTATTACAATAAAATTCTTACCAACCCTGTAGGTATGGTAACCATTCTTGATCTAAATGATTGTTCTTGGCAAAAATATAAATTGCATTGCTTGGTGGTGCTTTTGGAATTCGGAGAAGCTTCATATTGACCTCCTGAAGGGTTCTGCCACCCTTTTTATGGTTACAGACCGAACAAGCAGTCACCAGGTTTTCCCAGGTAAAGTTTCCACCTAGGTGTTTAGGCATTACATGATCAATAGTCAGATTGGTCGCGTGATCGCCACAATATTGGCAGGTGTAATGATCTCTTCGAAATATTTCTTTTCTCGTTAAATGCACTTGAGCTCTTGGGCGATGGATCATTCTATGAAGGCGGATCACGGATGGGATGGGATATTTCGATTGAGACGTGTAAAAATATCCGCGACCATTACTAACCAACGAGGCTTTTTCTGTGATTATCAATCCAAATGCACGACGAAAACCACAGATATTGATCGGTTCAAAATTAGCATTCAGAACAAGAACTTGATCAGACATATTTTTCTGGATTAGATTATAGCAGACTCTTAAATTTAATAATTTTGAGTTGACTTCAAGGAGCAATACCAGAAAATTATCTGATAAACCATTGTACAAACATTTTACAAAAACCATAATAAATCATACAATTTAAATGAAAATTATTATTTTTGAGGAATTTATCATGAGAATTTTAATATCTGGTGGAACTGGATTAATTGGAAAAGCGTTGGTTAAAAGTTTGACTCGTGCGGGTGATATGGTAATTATTTTAACAAGAGATAAATCCGGGAAAGTAGATTCCACGTCAATTCAATATATTGAATGGGATACTAAATCAAGAGAGGGGTTAATTTCTATCATCGAAAATGTCGATGCTGTCATAAATTTGGCAGGAGAAAGTATTGGTAGTGGCTTTTGGACTCGATCGAAAAAAGAAAGAATAATTGGATCTCGTATCCTGGCTGGTTCATCTCTGACAGAAGCAATTTTAAAAGCATCAAAAAAACCTGGAATTTTTATCCAGGCATCAGGAGTAGGTTTTTATGGAACTAGTTTAGATCAGACCTTTATTGAAGAATCACTAAATGGGAATGATTATTTATCTGAGGTAGCACGTAAATGGGAAGATTCTTCACACGCATTAGATTCGATAGGTGTTCGAAGAGTAATTATCAGGACCGGTGTTGTATTGGATGCCGGGTCTGGTGCGTTACCTTTGATGGTTTTACCTTTCAGGTTCTTTGTTGGTGGACCGCTGGGTTCAGGTAGACAATTTATATCCTGGATCCATCTGGAGGATGAAATTCGAGCAATTGAATTTGCCTTAAGAAATCCTAATATTATCGGTGCACTCAATTTGACTTCTCCTGAACCAGTCACAAATTCTGAATTCGGTCAAGTTATTGGCAGGGTATTACATAAACCTTTCTGGTTTCCAACGCCTGCTTTCGGCCTAAAGTTAATCCTGGGTGAAAAGAGTACATTGGTTCTGGATGGACAGCGCGTAATTCCCAAAAAACTTACAGAATTTGGATTTAAATTTAAATATTCTGATCTGGAATCAGCATTAAAAGATATTTTAAATTCCAAATAACAAGAATATTAGAATTCCACAAAGAAAACTTCCAGTAAATTGCATTGAAGGTTTTAATCATTGAAATATTCATGATAGAATATCGTTTACTTTACAGATAAGGTGGTATCAAAAAAATGAAATCCATAAACAATGCTTTTGATGAATTAAAGTGGCGAGGAATGATTTTTGATCATATGGAAGGTGTTGAAACCATCCTTTCCGAGAAAAAAGTTACTGTTTATAACGGATTTGATGCCA
>DAOUGX010000123.1:0-1812 GCA_034428855.1 Anaerolineaceae bacterium
TGAGCTGCTTTTTGATAATCATCTCCCACGTTTTCAAGTGCAAGAGACAATTCATTGTATTTTTCTTCAATAGATTTCACTTTATCTAGCATGATCATCACTCTTTAATTAAGAATTGGCAACAGGATATTATACCAGTGCCATTCATAATTCGACCAGTTTGGTTTATTAAGATTGATGTTCGTATTTACCCAAATCTACCGGATATGTAATCTTCTGTTTCTTTGAGTTTGGGTCTGGTAAATAATCTGGTTGTCTCATCAAATTCAACCAGTACTCCAATTCTTTTATCAATATTTTCACGGTTTAAGCTCATAAACGCAGTGTAATCTGAAACCCGGCTCGCTTGTTGCATATTATGGGTGACCACAATGATCGTGTAATTATCTTTCAATTCCCACATTAATTCTTCAATTTTCAAAGTTGCGATAGGATCTAAAGCAGATGCTGGCTCATCCATCAGTAAAATTTCTGGTGAGACAGCTATTGCACGGGCGATACACAATCGCTGTTGCTGTCCGCCCGATAAAGCATAAGCACTTTGATGTAATTTATCCTTTACTTCATTCCACAATGCAGCTTGAATCAAACTAAATTCAACTAACTCATTCAAATTGCCCTGGTATTTATTTATTTTTGCCCCAAATGCTACATTCTCAAAAATACTTTTTGGGAATGGATTGGGCTTTTGAAAAACCATTCCAATTTGTCTTCTTAATTTAACTGGATTAATTGAATTTGAATATACGTTTTTCCCTTGGTAAATAATTCCACCTTCAAGATTAAAACCGGGAATAATATCGTTCATCCGGTTAAACGATCTGATAATTGTGCTTTTACCACAACCTGATGGACCAATTAATGCTGTAATTTTATTTTTGGGTATCTGTAAATTAAAATCTTCAACAACCAATTTTCCACTATAAGAAATATTCAGTTGTTTCGCTGTTAAAATTGTTTGGTCTTCATCAAAATTTATGGCATACGATTGAAATGTTGATTGTAGGTTCATGATTTTTACCATTTGATTTCGAATTTTTTACGTAAATAAATTGCAATTCCATTCATTAAGAATAGGATGAACAATAAAACAATAATTCCTGCTGCAGCCAGGTGTACCCGGTATTCTGGCTGAGGTAATGTAATCCAGTTGTAAATCTGAATTGGGATCACAGTAAATTGATCCCATACCGTTTTGGGTAAAAAAGGTACATAGGTAAAAGCTCCCATGATGATCAACGGCGCTGTTTCTCCTATTGCACGACTGAGAGATAGTATCATTCCGGTTAATATTCCTGGGAAAGCAATTGGTAGCACGAGAGTGCTGATAATATGCCACTTCGTCGTTCCCAGAGCATAACCACCTTCCCGTATCGAGGGTGGAACAGCTCTAATGGCTTCTCTCGAGGCAATAATTACAACAGGTAATATCAATAGCGACATGGTCAGAGCTCCAGCCACCATACTCCTGCCGAATGGCAAGTGCATCTCAAGCCAGGGAATTCCGAATAAGAAAAACTTCCAACCACCTGTTGCACCACTTTCAATAGGTATATTAAAGAGTTTCACCAACCAGCTGTCATTTGAGAAAATTCCAAACATACGCCCGAACACAACCAAACCTAACATTCCGTACACTATGGATGGCACACCTGCCAGATTATTGATATTCAAATTTATGGCATCAGTTAATTTATTCTTTGGTGCATACTCCTCCAAATAAATGGCTGCACCAACACCAACCGGAAAACTGAACAAACCAGTCATAAAAATAACGATCAAGCTACCAGCAATGGCAGATTTCATGCCTGC
>DAOUGX010000124.1:0-8153 GCA_034428855.1 Anaerolineaceae bacterium
ATACCAATCTCATCGTCTGATCGTGGTGGATGATCAAAACCGGGTCAGCGGTATTATCAGCGATGTGGATATCGTAAATCGCATCCCGGGACAATCCAAATCTACCATTTTGTCAGCCTTCAAACAATCCGGGGAGAGCATGGTCAGCAATGTATCCGCACGACAGATCATGTCAAAAGAACCTATCCAGGCGCAAGTGGATTTACCCATCCCGGAAGCAATTCAAATGATGATCTCCGAAGGACGCAAGATCATGGTGATTGTGGATGCCGAGAAGAACCCTCTGGGCTTGGTCGACCGACAAAGCCTGTTGGAAGCTCTGATTAATGTTCCACACGATTTGTAGATAAATAACTCAGCGCTGGACTTACTTAACAGGCATATTCTTCAATAATCCTTTTTGTCGCTTCTGATTTAAATTCTTTAGTTCCGAATAAGATACATTCCTGGATCTTAGAAAATAGTATAAAAGAACCATAGAAGTGGATTTTCTCACTTTGAACCACCTAAATGGCTACTTATTCTGGTATAAAATCATATTTCACTTTACAACTTTTCTAAATAATTGCCGGTTTGCCACGTTTGGTTGGTTTTTTACGTAAATAATATTGAATCCATCAGAAAGGCCTCAATCTCATGAATGTATCTGTCTCTCCATCCAGATTGTCAATTCATATTCTTTCCACAATGATCCTGATCATTGGTTTATGTTTACGTTTTATCAATCCTGCCCAGGCACAAACACCAGCTACTGGTCCAAACGACCCGATAGAACTATCAGCTTTCGTGGATGGCGTGATGGCAACCACGATGAAAACAAATCATGTGCCCGGTGCAGTGGTTGTGGTCGTCAGGGATGGGGAAGTCTTTTTTGCTGAAGGATATGGTTATGCCGACCTCGAGAACAAAACCCCGGTCGATCCTGCCACCACCCTTTTCCGACCTGGCTCTGTTTCCAAACTTTTCACCTGGACAGCAATCATGCAGCTGGTGGAAGCTGGCAAATTGGATCTGGATGCCGATGTCAACACGTACCTGGATTTCGAAATTCCAGCCACCTTTGCCCAACCAATCACCCTACGAATCATCATGACCCATATGGCTGGATTTGAAGACAAAGGCGATGGATTATTTAAATTAACGGCAGAAGAAGTCGATTCTTTGGAAAATTATCTTAAAACCAATCTTCCTGCTCGTGTCTTTCCACCTGGTCAATATGCTGCTTATTCCAACTATGCAACTGCCTTAAGTGGTTATATCATTCAACGTGTTTCCGGTATGCCTTTTGAGCAATACATTGCCAGCAACATCCTGCAGCCATTAAAAATGAAACATTCCACTTTTGAGCAACCTCTTCCAGTAAACCTGGAAGGACAGATGTCTCAAGGGTACAACTACCTGAATGGGGATTATCATAAAGGTGGTTTTGAATTTGTTGTCGGTGCACCTGCTGGGGCATTAAGTGCCACCGGACTGGACATGGCTAATTTTATGATAATGCATTTGCAGGAGGGTGAATTCGAAGGCACTCAAATTTTAACCCCTGAAACTACCCGTTTAATGCACAGCCCTCTCTACAGTCCTGACCCAAAAATGGGCGGTATGGCATATGGTTTTTTCTATAATACATTCAATGGTCAATTTACACTGTCTCATGGTGGCGATACCATGCTTTTCCATTCTCAGTTATTTCTGTTGCCTGATTCAAACCTGGGTATCTTCGTATCCACCAATGGAAATGCAGGGAATATCGTTTCCGATGATCTGATCCAGCGTTTTCTCGATCGGTACTTTCCCGTCGAAGAAAGCATTTTTTTAATTCCAACGGATGATTTTTCCAGCCGTGCGAATCAATACGCTGGCACCTATTTCCTGGCACGTTCCAATTTCAGCACCTTTGAAAAATTCCTCAGTTTGATGTCACTAGTGAATGTATCGGTAAAAGGAGAAAGCGTTTATGTCACATTCGGTGGTAATACTTTCCGTTACGTGGAAGTGGAGCCTGGCTTATTAATCAACCCGGATGAACCAGCAGATAAACTGGTGCTGAAAAAAGTAGGTGATCAAATAACCCTTTCTCCACCATTACCGTTCGTATTCCTGAAAATGCCCTGGTACCGGACTTTGCCATTGCATATGTTCATCCTGGTTGGCGGAGCTATTCTGTTTCTGATCACTATCATTATTTGGATAGTTTCCTTCTTCAAAGGAAGAATACAACGGGAGAAGCGTCCATTGCTGGCGCGTTTTTCACGTCTGAGTGCTGGACTTTTTGGTTTCTTTTACCTGGTTTTCCTGGTGGGTTTTGGCTCGGTCTTCATGGATACTGACCCGGCCTTCGGGGTACCCAGAGTGTTTTTTGGTATGCCAGCCAATTCTGAACTACTCTTTATCATTCCAAAATTTATGGCTATCTTTGGCCTTACAACCCTGGTTTTTGTAGTGCTGAATTGGATCAAAGGTTTCTGGACAATCAAAAGCCGTTTGTTTTATTCTCTATTGACCGTTTTTACTCTGGCAATTCTCTGGTCATTCTACTTCTGGAATTTATTAGGGTGAAACCCTGACAGGATAAAATATCTATCCGGTCAGAGTAATTAATCCGGCAATATCTCTGCCCGTAGTTGTTGCGACAATTGCGCGAATTCAGGAGTATAGCGTAAGGCTTCCTGCCTGGGACGTGGTAACTGAACAGGAAAGTCGCAGGAGATGCGACCTGGTCGAGCACTCAACACCAGAATGCGATCTGAAAGCAAAAGTGCCTCCGAGATGGAATGTGTTACCATCAACACCGTCGTTCGGCGTGCCTGCCAGATACGCAGCAACTCCGCACCCATCTGTTCCCGCATCAGAGCATCCAGCGCCCCAAAGGGTTCATCCAGTAATAACAAATCCGGATCCTGAATCAATGCCCTAGCGATTGCCACCCGTTGCGCCATTCCCCCGGAAAGCTCCTGAACCCAGGTCTGCTCGAAACCATCCAACCCAACCAGTTCGATTAATTCCATTGCTTTACTGCGGGCTTCTTCCACCGGGATTTGGTGCAATTCCAGTGGTAAAGTGATGTTCTCAATCACCGTACGCCAGGGCATCAGGTTGGCTTGTTGGAATACATACCCAATTTTAACCAGTCGATCCCCTTCATACGAAAATTTCACTTCACCCCGGGAAGGTTGTAAAACCCCAGCGATCACCCGTAATAAGGTACTTTTACCACTTCCGGAAGGACCAATCACACACACAAATTCCTGTGGTGCGATATGAAAATCAACACCTTGTAAAGCCTGCAAACCACCATTTTCAACCGCAAAAGTAATATGTAAATCCTTGACGGTTAAAAATGCCTGTTCTAATGAATTATTTGTATAAGTATTCATTGGTATATGCTTCAGTTAAATTGAGCGGTTGTGAAATTAATTGCATTTCCAGTAAGATAGTATGCATATTTTCCCAGGCAGCCGGATCACTATATCCAAGTGGATCAGATTGCCAGTATTCCATGGAGATACGCAGCACTTCTTTCTGAACAGCTGTGTTGGCTTGCGCAAGGTTTTCAACATATTTTTCACTGATTTTATACGCCGCTTCCGGATCTTCCAATGATGTCTGGATACCACGGCTGATGGCTTTCACCATCCCTTTGACCAATTCTGGATGATTCTGAATGGTCGTTTCATTGCTGATGAGACCATTCGACACCAGATGCAAGTTGTCCGATAAGGCCTGGACATTGATTTCATAGCCCTCGGCTTCTAATTGTACGGGTTCATTCGTAACGTAAATGACCGCAGCATCCACCCGATTGGTAACCAATGCTTCCACCTGGGTATATCCAATCGAGTCCATGGTGACATCCTCCTCCTGCAACCCTGCGGCACTCAACATCGCTTTAAATCCGATATAGCTGGCTCCGTATAATCCTGGAATCCCTACCCGTTTTCCAGCCAGATCGCTGACACTGGTGATATTTGTTTCCTTCAGCGAGACCACACCGACCGGGTAATTGTCATACCATGCCATGACATAGGTAACCGGTAAATCTTGCGCTCGTGCAAGTAAAACCTGTTCTCCAGAAGCAATCGCAAACTGCAGCTGACCAGCCCCAACCAATGCAACGTTGTCATTTTCCATACTATAGTCCAGTTCTACTTTGATTCCTTCTTCTTCAAAATAACCTTTTTCCAGGGCTACATATATAGGTGTAAACTGAATATTGGGAATAAATCCCATCGGTAAACGCACATTGGCCAGTTCTTTAGGCTGATCAACCTGTGGTGCACAAGCAACCAGCAACCATACCAGGATAAGACCCACTAATAAATTTCTTTTTAACATTTCTCCTCCATTAAACCTCAACCGTTAAAGTTTGTTTACGTGGGCGATGTTGCCACGCCAATAGTTTCCGTTCCAATAAAATCACTGCCCCATACAGTAATAAAGCCATCACCACCAGGGTAAAGACTGCCACAAATACCAACGAAGTATCATATTGTCCACGCCCGACATTGATCAGAAATCCTAAACCACGATCTGCTCCCACAAATTCACCTACTACAGCACCAATCACCGAGAGAGTAGCGCCGATGCGTAATCCTCCCAGAAATACTGGTAATGCTGCCGGAATCTCCAAAAAGCGTAATGTCTGTAATCGGGTAGCCCGCAAGGAACGCATCAGATCACGTAAGTCCTGTGGTACGGCGCGAATCCCTACTACTGTATTTACCAGCACCGGAAAGAAAACGATCAGCCCGGCGATTAATACTTTTGAAAACAACCCGGGGCCAAACCAGATGACCAGTAATGGTGCTATGGCTACTATTGGAATCGCCTGAGAAGCCACCAGATAGGGGGAAAGCAGTCGTTCCAGGGTGGATGATTTTGCCAGTAAGTAACCGAGCACAGTCGCCAGAAATGCACCAGAAATAAGTCCGAGGGTTACTTCTAATAAGGTGTAAGAAGCATGCCAAATCAGACTTCCATTCCCTAAAACCAGGAAAAAACGTTTTATAACCACCATGGGAGGGGGCAAAATGAAAGCAGGTAAATCGCTCCATCGGGTCACTATCCACCACAGCAAGGCAGCGATTGTCACCGATATGGGCATCAGCCAACCACCATACTTTCCAGCTGCTTTCTTGATAGGGTTATGTTTCTGTGAGCGTTTAAGACTTATTTCCATTATTCTCCAAAAAAGTTGGCGAATTAACAGCCAACGGGGGAGAAAGAAAACCCGAAAACAAAATGTTTTCGGGGCGTCACAGCAAACATGGTTACCAGTTCGCTTACCTTCTTTTATCCGGACTATACCGTCGACCCTGGAATTACACCAGGTCATGCATCTTGGATGCGCGTGGGTTTTACCACCGATCGGGAATTGGAACTTACATTCCTCACCCTGCCCCGAAGGCTATCATATTCAATTTTCGATTAAAGTATAAACATTCCGTTTGTCATTGTCAAATAGATTGTGAAATTCATCGCAAATTTTTGTGACTTAATTGGAAGTGATAGCTGCCAGAACTTCCTGTGTATTGGAAAGATTGGAAAAGATAAAATCCGGTTGATGTTCTTTCAAATCCAGTTCAGAATAAAGCCCAGTGGTAACAGCGATGGTGATAGCGGAAAATTCTTTTCCGGCTTCAATATCCATGGGAGCATCTCCCACAGTAACCAATTCAATCGATTCACGTGCCAGACCATAAACCCAGGTGGCTTTTTCCATACCACGATTGATTATTTGAGATCGGTGATCACAATCATCCCCAAAGGACGTCAAAGGAAAGTACCCCAAAAGCCCGGCACGCGATAATATCTGACTAGCCACACCACGTAATGAACCGGTTATCAGCCCGACCGGAATTTTATTTTTGTGCAATGTTTCCAGCAAGGTTACTACCCCCGGCAACACAAAATCGTGCAAATCCTGAGGGAGAATGGTCTGAATATTTTCCGCCAGCATGCGTTCGATTTCAGGTTGTTTGGCATTCACACTACCTTCACTCACCCCGGCAGCCTTGGCAAAACGACGTACAACTTCAAACATCGGTACACCTGAAGTGACCACTTTGTGTAACTCTGTGACACCGAAAAATTTATTAAGCACCATTAGAAAATTTTTGCGATGAAATGGAGATACATCCAGCAATGTACGGTCCATATCGAAAAGCACAACGCGTGTTTTTATTTGACCATTCTCGGTCTGAGATGAAGAAGTATTTGTAATTGTCAATTATTTTCCTAATTAAATCGCTAAAGCGATGTATTTTTTTAACAGCCCCATTAGTATAAAGAGAGTCGTGGGTTTTGTAAATAGCGAATTTACCGCCCACTCAAAGAGATCAGAATATTCTCAACCTGATCAACCAAAAATCGGTATAATTTGATCACCAAAGCTTGTCATAGTAAACACCGATATCTCATGAAAAAATTTACTTCCCCACCCTCGCCAATTTTCGTCTTACTTTTCCTGATTGCCTTCACAATTTTATCCTGCAACCGCAGTGGATTCATTGGAACAAATTCCCAAAAATCTCCAACTTCGACGCCCATGTTCACCCAAAACCAGGATCAAACCAGCACTCCTTCATCTTCTAGTATGCAATGCATTCCTAATGATGATTTCGAAACCGGTACAGTAACCAAAATCGTAGATGGAGACACCATTCGCGTCGATATAAATGGTAAAAATTATTCGGTGCGACTGATCGGGATCAATGCTCCAGAAATCAGCTCAAACAACCCCTCCGTCCAGGCAGGAATAAGCTACTTGGAAAATCTGATTCTTTTTGAAGAGGTTTCTCTTTTCAAAGATCAATCAGAGACCGACAAATACGATCGTTTATTAAGATTCGTGGTTTTTGAATACACTTTTATCAATTACGAATTAGTTCGCTCTGGATTCGCTAAATCCATATCCTATTACCCGGACACATCCTGTAACCCAACTTTCAATAACGGCCAGACCTATGCCAAGAACAATCTGCTGGGTATTTGGAATCTAACTGAAACACAAGCCTCTCCGTGATCAATTATTAACACTGAACTGCAGCGTTTCTACCTATAATCCATTCCAGCGAAAACTCCGAATTCTGAGTCCTGAACCCTATATTCTTACCCTTGAAAACATGCTAAAATCATCCTAATAATCTAAATTTCGCTATTTTTTATCATGTTTCAAATCAAACGTCTCCTCACCTTCTGCCTGTTATTATCGGTAGTCTTACCGCTTTTCACAGTGGATGCGCAAAGCGATGAACCACAAGGAGCCCTCTGGCTGGCAGCTAATGTGACGAGTGAGCCTGGATCTGCCCCCCAAACCCAGGTACGGACAGTTGATTCACACACGCTTGATGTCACCCTTACCTTTTCCGGTGTCTGGGCTCAAATCCAGAGTGGAGATGGACAATCTTACGCCCACCTCTGGCACACAGAGTATAGTTCCTTCCGCGAACCCGGGCAACCAGCTCTACCCGGAGTAGCCTTCAATATTCTGGTCCCGCAGGGTGCGCAGTTGGAGGTCATTCAGCAAAATGCCAGCAGCCACTCAATCATGCTCCTCCGGCAGGGACTCCCTTCGAAAATCATTCCAGCCCAGCTTCAGGCTTCCAAATCCGAACCTCCTCCTCCCTGGACACCACCCAACCTTGCCCGTTATACCAGCCTTAGCCTTCAACCCGAGCGCTGGTATGAAGTCAATGAGACATTCCAGATGCGTGATTATACGATTCTGCCACTCTGGGTCAACCCGGTTCGCTATCGTGGTGCCAATGGGGAAATTGAGTTACTGGAAAAAATCGAGTTGCGCTTGACCTGGCCGGAATCCTCAGCTGCATTGGATACCCCAATCATCAACGATAGCCCCTCCTTCGATCACCTGATCAGCCAAATTGTGATTAACCCTCCTCCGCAAGCAACCCTGGATACAACCAATTCTGGTGAGGGATATCTGATCATCACCCCGGATGAATTCATAGAAGAATTAGCACCGTTTATTGCAATGAAGACCGGACAGGGATATTTGGTGCAAACCACCTTACTGAGTGAAATTCCAGGATTTGATAGGATCGCTGGTAGCGAAGCAAATAACATCCTCGCTATCCAGAACTACATCAAATCTTTGGATCCACCACCAGTGTATTTATTGTTGGTTGGTG
>DAOUGX010000125.1:0-2024 GCA_034428855.1 Anaerolineaceae bacterium
AAATCCCCAACAGGCACAGGTCCTGGGGATTGGGTTTTGATCGTACGTTTGAAATTTTCAAAATTTGGTTTGTGATCATTAAAAAATTGATTCATGCTGAGAAACCTCTTCACGAGAATAATTTGGAAATAATTATCAATTGGGATCTGAAAGAATTACAGGACCTTTTTTATATCAAATAAACAGGAAATTTATAACACAAATTGACAACGTTGACAATTATTTTCAAGCAATATTTCCAATTCTATTTCAAAGGATATAATGTTTCATAGGTGTATATAACCTGCATGGTTTATTTTTGAAATAATCCATGCAATAATTGGTTTGACTTAAATAAATCCAATAATAAGGATGTATCTATGGAAAAAAACGCTACCTATTCCACCATCGATGAATACATCGCTGAATTTCCCCTTGAAATTCAACAAATTCTGCAGCAAATCCGAACTGTGATTAAGGAAGCTGCTCCACAAGCAACAGAAAAAATCAGTTACCAGATGCCAACATTTTTTCTGAAAGGTAATCTGGTGCATTTTGCTGCCTTTAAATCTCATATTGGTTTTTATCCTGTTCCCAGTGGAATTGAGAAATTTAAAGAAGAATTATCTCAATATAAAGGAGGAAAAGGATCGGTGCAATTTCCGCTGGATGAACCCATCCCCTATGATCTGATCCGCAGGATTACTCTATTTCGTGTGGAAGAAAATCTTGAGTTAGCGAAAAAGAAAAAACAAAAAACGATGAGAATTTAAAATGAATTGTTCGAAGAAACGAAGAATTCAATTCGATTTTGATAGCCTGGTAGAACAAATCATTGAGGGCAGGAAAACAGCCAGTGTTGTTCGCCTGGGAGAAGTCGATATTTCGAATGGTGAGTACGATGATCCTCTGGTTGTAGGAGAATATTATGATGTCTTTGACAGCCATTTTAACAAAAGGGCCACAACCAGAATAACCGGAATGGAATTATGCCGATGGGACTCAATTCCTGACCGGCTATGGCGTGGGGAGACAAATCGCAATGCAGATGAATTCCGAGAAGACCATCTTTATTACTTTGAAAATATCAGCCAAGATATGGAATTTGTGGCTTTTTATTTTGAATTGCTGAAAGAATAATCTCTGTAATTACTTGTTCAGTATGCTTTGTTGCTACAGGAGTTGAAATGAAAGAGGAAAAAATAACAATCGAAAATATCAATACACCTGGGCGTTCAACCAGAGTTAATTCAAACAAATTTTTAGCTATGCGAAAAGCATTATTGGCTGCTTTGCCATTTGAAAAACCTGGATTAAACCAGGCAGAGATGGGACAAGCCGTCCTACCCTATTTGCCCGAGGAATTATTTCCCAATGGAGAGAAAGCAATGTGGTGGGTAAAATGCGTGCAATTGGATCTGGAAGCCAAAGGAATCATACAACGAAATGTAGATCAAAAACCTACGCGTTGGTTTCAAAAAATATAATTCAGGTCAAAGTATAATAAATTTCTCAAAAATCAAAACCTTAAACGAATAATTTTTGTCTCAAATTTGATATAAAATGAACATACTTATCTTGATGTTCTTTTTATCCTGTTATTCATTCCATCTCTCAGGAGGGTAATGTCATGCAAGAACCCCGTTTCAAATCCTTCAATTATGCCATCGGCATGTTTGGTACTTCCATTCCCATCAATATGTTCAAAACGTACGCAGCCATATTTTATGTTGATCGATTGGGATTGACCACTTTGCAACTTTCAACCATTTTATTCTGGTATGCCTTTATCGATGCACTGGATAACCCGGTGTATGGATTTCTCTCCGATCGCACCAGATCCCGCTGGGGAAGACGACGACCCTGGTTGGTGATAGGTACACCTCTTCTCATTCTGTGTTTTATTGCTTTTTATTGCACTCCGGCTTTTCTGTCTGGCAATTCTTTGTTTGCTTATGCGATGTTATTCTATATTTTAACCGGCACACTGGACTCAGTTATTAACGCCAATTATGGTGCCCTTTTTCCAGAATTATTCCGGACGG
>DAOUGX010000126.1:0-2177 GCA_034428855.1 Anaerolineaceae bacterium
GAAGCACGCCGCATGATACTGGGTTATGGTGGGGCTATTGAAGTACTGGAGCCAATGGCGTTACGCCGCAGTGTCCAGGATTTTGCGCGACAAATCGCAAAAGTATATGCTTGATTTGTTTTTTGTTAAATATTCATCCAAATACCATCTATATGGAAGTTTTTAATACTTGACAAAGCGTTAAATGGTTCTATAATTAAAATTAATCATCCGCTTACCATCCATATGGATGGGAATAAGGAATAATATGAAAAATATCGTTGTAAATGTATTGAATGTAAAAAACGCATCCTCAAAAGAATATGCAGCCTTCAACAAAATTATTAATGTCGTTCGGAAGGAACGTCAACCTGATGACCCACCCATCCCCCTGGAAGAAACCACAAATCAGATGAAGAACTTACCCTCCTTTGTGGATTTGAAAACCTGGTATATCTGGAATGAAGATCAAACCGAGATGATCGCTCAAGGGAATATTGGATTGATGTATACAGACGATAACCGCCATCTGTCACAATTCGACATCATTGTTCATCCTGATTATCGCCGCCAGGGTCATGCAAAACAGCTGTTGGGTTTGATTGCACAAACCGCTCAGGCAGATCAACGCAAGATATTGATTTGCGTCACAAACGATCGTATCCCTGCCGGAGAAGCCTTTATGAACCGGCTTGGAGCAAAACATGGGCTGGAGGGGCACGTCAATCAATTGCGTGTTGATGAATTGGATCGAAACCTGATCGATCAATGGCTGGATCTGGGCCAGAAAAACGACACCCAATTCGAACTGGGTGTCTGGGAAGGTGTTTATCCCGATGAACAGTTGGATGAGATTGTCAAACTAATGGAGCTGACCAACCAACAACCCTTAGGGGATCTGTCTGTCGAAGAAATGCATATCAAACCGGAAGAGTTGCGCGAAATGGAGAAAATGGATGCCGCCCGTGGCAATCAGCGTAACACCTTCTATGTGATTGAGAAAGCAACCGGGAAGTTCGCTGGTTATACCGAAACCGTCTGGAATGCCAATCGACCCGAGATTCTACGCCAGGACATGACCGGGGTTTTCCCTGAATATCGCGGAAAAGGTCTGGGACGTTGGTTGAAGGCTGCCATGCTGGATAGGATGCTCCGAACCCACCCTGAAATCAAATATGTACGCACCCAGAACGCCGATACCAATGCTGCCATGTTGCGTATTAATAATGAACTCGGGTTTAAACCCTATATGAGCAGTATTCTGTGGCAACTGGAAATCGATCAGGTATTGACTTATCTCAATTCATAACCAAAGGAGGAAAAAATGTCTGATACCGAAAAAATCACCATTAATATGTCCGCCGTCGATCTCGGAAAAGTCGACCTGTTGGTCAATGAAGGACTTTACAGCAATCGCTCCGATTTTATTCGCACCGCTATTCGTTCGCAATTGGAAAAGCACACCTTTGAAATACAGCAAACTGTCACCCGCCACTCCTTTGTGATTGGGGTTCTTTCTTACAGTCGTGTCGATTTGGAAAAGCGAAAACAAAAGGGCAAGAAATTATCTCTTTCCGTGATCGGTATGCTCCACCTGCAAGATGACATCCCAGCTGACCTGGCTGCGGAGGTAATTGAAGAAATAAAAATTCGCGGGATTTTTAATGCCAGCCCGGAAGTTAAGGCAGCTTTAGCCGATCGAATTAAATAGCCAGATGTTCTTTGGAGACACCCATTATCTCCGGTGAATTTGAAGTCTTTGCACAAAACATGTGTAAGAAATTAAACGCCTGAAATGTTATACTACATATGAACTTATATCCATCATGAATTGCGCTTTGAAATATTTTTTTCATTGCTGACAATTCCAGTAATTTGGTAATAGAAATATCTGAAATTCCCGCTTTAAGGAGAATTGATGAACCAGAACATTCACACCATCAACTTGCCAATGCCCATGAAGATGGGGACAGTAAATTGTTACCTTGTTCATAACCAGAACGGGTATTTTTTAATGGATACCGGGGGTGCGAATAATGAAAAAATGCTGGTTCAGGAGCTGGAGAAAAGCGGGTGCCCGCCAGAAAGATTATCCCTGATCATCATCACCCATGGTGACTTTGACCACATTGGTAATGTTGCTTTTTTGAAACAACGCTTTGGCGTAAAAGTTGCCATGCATAAGGATGATGTTGGTA
>DAOUGX010000127.1:0-4943 GCA_034428855.1 Anaerolineaceae bacterium
GCTAACGAAAATCCGTTTTGATTGGCGCTGGGTTCAATTTTGGAGACAGAAGCCCGTGTAATGACTTCCTCATACTCATTTTCTTTATAAAAGGAATAAATGAAAATATCCTCACTTAATTGAGTTTCAAATTCCATACGTCCATCTTTTATCTGGACGTTCACTTTTCTCTTGTTAGAAATGGAAGAAGAGGAAAATATTTCATCTACACTATCTGGCCAACATTCTCCAGGTGAATCAAATTCTTCCCGTGTAAAGGCGGGGCAGGCAGCAATTGGTTCGGTTGATGTGTTGGTTGGGATTTCCGGTGGTTTGGTTGGTGCTGGTGTAGCGGTCGAATCATCTGTAGGTCTGGCTGTGGGAGGAGAGTACACCGTTTTTGTTGGAACACTGGTGGTTTCTTCTATGACGGGTTGAATAGTGGTGGTTGGTAGCTCGATATTTGATTCAGATTCTTCATTTTGATTAATCGGTAAGCTGCAGGCAACCGAGATTAATAACACAAGACCGAATAAAAAGTAGAATGGTTTTTTCATGTTCTTCCTCCATGAATACATATTCAATATCGATAGTATCAGAGAAAAGAATCAAGTCAAGTAATGGAGGGTGATTAATTGCGGTAAAACACGACCGCCACGCACTTGGGGAATGCATGACGGTCTCCAGGGAGGGAATGCCATCAGACAGATCCTGGACGTAGACATTGGGGGAATGTCTACAGATCTTCTGACAGGTTGACACCTTAATTAACCATTAAAGGGTGTCTAATGGATATTATAGATCAAAATTATCAATAATATATTAAAAGAAATTAAGAATCATTTAATCTTTTTCGAATTGTGTTTTTTAAAAAGATTAAGCCAATTTTCAATTTCCTCTTCTGAGAGCTTTTCGGGGTCTGGTTTTCCACCAGAAGGGCTGGCTGACAGTACTTTTTCTATCTCTTTGGCAAATATATCTGAGGTGATGGTTCCCGCCTGAAACGATTGTACCTGATGAAGTATGTGGCGGTCAGAACTGACTACCTTCACATTTCTCGCCTTTGGCCCCATTTTTTTTATTCGATTAATGATCGCTTCATCTGCAGTCAACCCAACTCGAATGAAATGGGCTGTGATGGTTCCAAATTTTCTGGAACCAGCTCTATCGATCGGAGCGTTGTCGAAATACACTTCAATTTTCTTTCTGGTCAGGCGGCTGTATTCTCTCAAAACCTGAATGAGTTCCATTTCATCATCCAGCATTTTGAGTGTTAGTCCTTTAATTTTAGGCACTAAATTATGGCCATCTACTAAAATCATGATCCCAGCTATCCTTTCCTGGTTTTATTTTACGTTGAAAGTATGCTATTATTCAAGGAAATTATTCGTAATTCAGTAATACCTTACGAATATCAGGAGACTACTATGAAGCGTTGGTTACCATTCTTGATTGTGAATGTAATTATCTCAGCTGCAACAACCCTTTTGGTACTCACAATTTGGAATCGATACAATACAGCGAATCAGATTGATCTGAAGACGCCAACCGTTCTATCAGGTGTGGTTGTTGAACAAGAACCTGTTGAATTACCTCCTCTTGACACTCCTGTTATCCAGATATCTAACGTGTTTGCCCCAGGAGATTTGAATAATGAATTACTGATGATCGAGCGCCTGGGGGAAGGCGATTTGAATTTACTGAACTGGCAAATTGTGGATGAAGATAATAATGCTTTCATTTTCCCGTCGATTGAGTTGGTGAAAGGACAGTTATCGATTTATTCCCGAAGAGGGGCCAATACGGTTAATACATTATTTTGGGGGAGTGAAGAAGCCATCTGGTCAGCAGGTGAAACAGTGCGTGTGATAGATTCTGCTGGACAAGAACGTGCTAGTTTTGAAATACCTTAAGCTCAAATGTCATCACTTGATCGAATAGTTGACACAATAATCCAAAAAGCCATGGAAGATGGTGAGTTTGATCATTTGCCTGGTTATGGAAAACCGATTGAATGGAAAGATAATCCTTTTACACCAGATGATTGGCGAATGGTGGAAGATTTGCTCAGAAAGAATCATTTTTCATATCCCTGGATGGAAAAACGAAAAGAAATTGAGGATTTGATTCAGGAATTATCCGATAATACCCGGGATCAATTACCAATGAACGCTTTCAAGGAAAGACAGATCACTGAACAAATCAAGGTGATCAATAAGAAAATTTTCGATTACAATTTAAGTGTTCCGGTGATGCGCTTACAAAGAAGAATTATTTCACTTGAAGATTTACTGAAAAGCATACATCAGGAATAAAAAATTCATTGATGGGAAACAGCATGACAGAAGCTCTATACCGAAAATGGCGACCCCAATTATGGGATCAGGTGGTAGGACAGGATCACATCGTCCAGACATTAAAAAACGCTATCCGTGGAGATAGAGTCGGTCATGCTTATTTATTTTCCGGACCACGTGGTACAGGGAAAACGACCACAGCACGTCTGTTGGCGAAAGCTGTCAATTGTTTGAACAGCGAACCAGGATCACGCCCCTGCAATTCCTGCGAAAATTGTTTAGCGGTTAATCGTGGACGTTTCATGGATTTGATTGAAATCGATGCTGCATCCAATACCAGTGTGGATGATGTACGTGACTTAAGAGAAAAAATTGGGTTTTCTCCTTCGCAAGGCAAATTCAAAGTATACATTATTGATGAAGTGCATATGTTGTCAACAGCAGCTTTTAATGCCTTATTAAAAACGCTGGAAGAACCACCCCCACATGCCATATTTATCCTGGCTACGACTGAGGTTCATAAAATTCCTGCGACGGTGCTTTCACGTTGCCAACGTCATGAATTTCGTCGCATACCGGTTAGTACCATTGTGCAATTGTTAAAAGAACTGGTTGAAGCCGAAAAATTGAAGGTGGATGAAGAAACCCTGTTTATGATTGCCCGCCAATCCACCGGGGCATTACGAGATGCAATTTCCTTGCTGGATCAATTAACCTCCACTGGAGATGTGATCACTCTTAAAGTTGCACAACAGGTATTGGGAACCGCTACCAACCAAACAGTCATTAATCTGGTTGATATGATTTGTCAGCAGGATACAAAAGGTTGTTTAGACCAATTACACCAGGCTTTGGACTCCGGTACTGATCCTCGCCAATTTGCAAGACAAATGGTGGACTATGTACGGGGATTGATGCTGATCCAATTAGGCGACGAAAGATCGATTGATGTGACTGATGAAGTGCGTCAGACCATGGGTGAACAAACCCAAACGATTGCTATGCATCAACTGACGGAACTGGTTAAGTTATTTAACACTGCTGCCAATGAAAGCCGCCTTGCCTGGCAACCCAGCCTGGCTTTGGAGTTGGCAATAGCTCAGGGCGTTCACTTGTTTGAAGAGCAGAGTTCTGCTCATGTTTCATTCATTGAGAAACCGATTATTGAACCAAAATTAATAAATCAAAGTACGATCAAAGAAAAACCGGATAATAAACAAAAAGAACATTCAACCATTAAAAAATCTGAAGAGAAAAGTGAACTCGAAAAGGTGTTTGAAGGTACCGGTGAAAATCAGGAAGAAACTAATTCTTCTTCACAAGCAGAAACCTCAGACAAAAGTACACCAACATATGGAATAAATGAAGTACGGGAGGCACTCAATGAGGTGAAAACTCTCATCCGGGGATACCGCAAGAATACTGAGGCGTTATTAGCTTCTGCGCGTAGCTTTTCCATGAAAAACGGTATGGTCATCATCGGTTTTCAAAGCCCGGTATTGAAAGAAAGAATGGAAAAAGGTGATCATCAGGAGATTATTCAGAGAGCATTTTCCCATGTGTTAGGTACTGAAGTAAGAGTCAGAGCTGTGGTAATTAACGCCAAATCTAACCTGGTCGAGCATGAAGATGAATTTGAACCAAATAGTTTGGTGAGTGCTGCCCTGGATCTGGGTGGAAAAATCGTTGATAAGGAGTAAAAATTATGGCAAAAGGGTTTGGAAAAATGGGTGGAATGGGTGGCGGTCAAAATGCAATGCTACGCCAGATTCAAAAATTACAGGAACAAATGGAAGCTGCCCAGGCGGCATTGGCGGATGAGACTGTTACTGCCAGTGTGGGTGGTGGTGCCGTAAAAGTAACCATGACCGGAGACCAGCATTGTAAATCTGTCGAAATTGATCCAGAATTGTTAAAAGATGCAGATGCTGAAATGTTACAGGATCTCATTTTAAGTGCAGTCAACATGGCATTAGATCAATCCCGGGAATTGCAGTCACAAAGAATGGGACCATTGGCAGGTGGAATCCCTGGTTTAGGTTTCTAAGACTTTCAGCAGGTTGTCATGCCGATTCTTCCTGAACCTGTTCAAAATTTAATCAATGCATTTGAGAGATTACCTGGCATTGGACCAAAATCAGCTTCCCGTTTAACTTTTTATTTGTTACGTGCAGCAGATGATGCCAGTCGCAATTTAGCAGATGCATTACAAAATTTAAAGAGTTCGACTGCATTTTGTGAACAATGCTTTAACATCACTATGGCTGGAAATCGATTGTGTGATATTTGCGCCAGCGAGCAAAGGGATGAAAGCCAGATTTGTGTGGTGGAAGAACCCCTGGATGTATTGGCATTGGAACGGACAGCAGGGTTCCTGGGGAAATATCATGTTTTACATGGAGCACTTTCTCCCATTGAAGGTATTGGCCCGGACGATTTAAAAATCAAACCACTGATAGAACGGGTTAAATCCGGCACTATTAAGGAAGTCATCATTGCTACCAATCCATCGATGGAAGGGGACGCCACTGCTTTATATCTAAAACAACAATTGCATACGTATTCTGTGCGATTAACCCGATTGGCGCGCGGATTACCCATGGGCGGAGATCTGGAATACGCCGACCAAAATACTCTTTTAAGAGCCTTGGCTGGGCGTCAGGAATT
>DAOUGX010000128.1:0-2530 GCA_034428855.1 Anaerolineaceae bacterium
CACCATTATGATTGCTGCAGCAATTGAAATAAAAACTGAGATCCCACCTAGCAGCACTTTCTTTTTTAATTGCAGCGTTAAGTCAATCACATTGGCATCATTTCTAATAATAATAAATTGAAAAATAGAGATGATGATTAATAGATTAGTGAGGACGCCAACATAGTAATCGCTTCCTACCCAGATGGTAATAAATGTTCGGTTCCAGAGTAGAATTACAGTTCCTAAAACGGTAACAATTAGCCAGGATAATACCATCATTTCTTCTCGTACCTGTTTTGCTTTCACTAAATCCCCTGAACCGATAATACCACCTAATCCAGGCAGGACTCCAATCACCATCATTGATATTAAAGTTACTAAAGTCTCAGGAGCATACTTTGAAATGGTATAGTAGGTAACGGATTCAACTGATTTTAATAATCCCAAAATAATCACATCAGAAGAAATCATCAATTGAATGATCAGATTCCACCCCATAAACCAACCGCTTAATTTTAAAAATTCATGAACCGATTGTTTATTCGGTTTGGCCACACCAAACCATGGACAATATTTCTGTACAATTGAGAAATAAAAAAATAATTGGCAGATAGTTAGCGCAATAGCAGCAACAGCCACACCTATGATCCCTGTATTAAAAAAAAGAGCCAACCAGGTAAAAGAACCACCGATAAAAACAAGGAGAGTCGCCAGCCCCATCCTTTTGTAGCTTTTGTTTTCCCCCTCCATGATCGCCTGTGGGATTGCCAGTAATGTAACCAAAATTAGATTTAGTACCAGAAGAGCACAGGAAATCCTTACAATCCAAATCGATTCAACAGGTGTTTTTAGCCAAAGAGGAATAAACCAGGACAATAACATTCCTGGAATGATCATTAACGGGGAGAAAATTGCCAGGACCTCAAATGTACTACCTACGTACGCACGTTTCAATTGAAAATCATTGGAGTTTTGATTCTTTGCCAGAATAAATTTAAGAGCTTGGGTTGGTCGCCCACTGGCTGGTGACATATATCCCACAATCCTCAATAAAAATTGCCACGTTCCATAAAAATAATCACCTAAGCTGGTGACCAATAAAGGAGTTAATACAAATGTGACAATTATTTTGGCAATGTAATCTAAACCAGAAGCAATTGAATTTAAGAAAGCTTTTCTGGTGAGGTTATTGTCCTGAAAAAAATGTGGAATTGATCTTATTTTTTTCGTAGTTTCTGGAGTATCCATTTTAAATTTGTCAATCTTACATGCCAAAATTCGAAATCTATGTTAATTATTCAATCCCAGATTACTATCTATGGTGGATAACAAATCATGAACCAATACTGCTAATGGGAGCTGAGAGCTATTGAGTCTAAAAATCTTTAGTTGAGGATTGTTATTCTGAACATATTCCAGTAATACGTTATACATACTACGGTTGTGCGAAAGGAATTTTTGAATTTGATCCGATGATTTTCCCTTTACCAAATGTTCCTTCTCACGTTGATTTATCCGCTGTATCAGATCAAAATCGTCTGCATCCAGATAAATAATCGCATCCAGCTGATTTGCCCATCGTTTTAGTAAAGGTTTCCATGGTTCATGATTTAACGATTTGTCTGAAATTTCAGGATCTAAACCAATTAATGAGGCAATCAAGAAGATAGGACCCTGGTCAACAAAAACTGCCTTCTTTTTTCGTGTCTTAAGTATTTTTTGCCAACTGTTGAGAATCACCAACCATGTGATTTCTCTGGTAGAAAATCTCCGATCCGTCTGATTTTGTAAATTGATTATCAATGGAACTGTTTTAACAAAATTAAATACAAAAAAAGGAAAAAGGTTTATTGAGCGAACTGGTGGAAGTTCTTCCATAGAATAATCTTTATTCTTTTGAATGAGTGTGCGAGTGATGGTCGTTTTTCCGGTTCCAGCCACTCCTATAATTTCAATAATTTTTGAATCCACCATCTTCATTTCCATAGAAAACCATCAGAGTATTGACCAAACCAACGACTTTCCGGTATTGAAAACCATCTCTTTCGATTGACTGGCGTCAATATCTATAATACTTTGGTCGTTGAAATCTATACGCATGATTTCTTCTGATCTTGCTTTAACACTTTCTTCAGGTTCGTCTTTTTTTCGTTTTACAGCGATATTTGGATCAAGCTTTAAGAAAAGGATAAGGTCTGGTTTACCAATTTTTTTGTAATACGATTCTTCCAGCGAGATTAACCAATTTAAGAACCAATTCATCTGTAAATGGATTGTCATCCTTTTGATTTGTGGCCCATCCATGAATTGAACCTGCTGAATGGGGTAACGATCCAGAATAGCAATACCTCCGCTTGAAGTAAAATGTGAAGCTTTTTTGAACGTCAGGAAGCGATCTCTTGCCGTACAGATTTCTCTAAATAACCATGGGTAACCTGGAAATTTAATCAAATCCAGGTTATTGGTATATTTGATTTCACAGCGTTGAAATGGATAGAGACCTACCATTGTACCCATTTTCAGGAAACCTCTGACCAGAATTGTGATG
>DAOUGX010000129.1:0-3067 GCA_034428855.1 Anaerolineaceae bacterium
CAAGAGGACTATCCTGTTCCTGTTTTAAATATCTACTCAGATAGTGCCTGGAATCATCTTTCCGATTGGCCACAATATGCCCGAAATGCTGAGATGATCGCAGCGTCCAATGCCAGTATTCAGAATATCCATTTCCCAGGAGCAGGACATTTTTCCCTCACAGACCTTTCACTGGTGAGTCCATGGCTTGCCAGATTGTTGGATGGCATACCGCCGGATATTGAATATCGAGATTACCTCCAACGAGTCAACCAGTCTATTCTTCTATTTGTTGATACATTCCTGAAATCGAATATATAATTAACCTACATATTGATCGGATAGGTCAACAAATGCCCTCTTTTGTTCACAATAATAAACCAACAATTGGGGTGTTAGCAGGATGGCAATTCTATAACACAGCCACCAGTCTCAATTATCTCATCCCAGCGTATAAAGGCATTATTCAGGCAAGTCGTCAATTGGAGTGTAATTTACTACTTGGCTGCGGATTAGGTAGCGAGGCTAACGTAAACCAACCCAATCATCCAGCCTGGCCATTAAATGCACCAGATTGTGATTATGTTCCCATTGGACCTGCGAATACAGATGGGTTGATTATTTTTGCTCCGCTTCATTCTGAATTACGATCATCTTATTTACAAAAAATAATCGCGGAAGGCTTTCCAGTTCAATTCATTGGGTCTGGTGAAAAAGGACCAACCTTAGCTGTAGATAATGAAGGCGGAGTCCGGGAAGCGATCAATCATCTTGTTCAACATGGTCATACAAAGATTGCCTTTATTGCTGGCAGCCCGGATGATTTAGCCGGTGATACTGGAGAGCGCTTAGAGGCATATAAACGGGTAATGACTGAGAATAATTTACCGTATGACCCTAAATGTGTTGCTTTTGGTTGGCACATTTATGATGGTGGTATTAATGCAATTCATCAATTCCAAAAATCCGCAGCAGAATTTACTGCCATTTTAGCCAGTAACGATGAAATGGCCCTGGGTGCAATGCATGCCTTGAAAAATGCGGGACTGGAAATTCCAAAGGATGTGGCTGTTATTGGGTTCGATAATCGCCTCGAGGATACCACCCAAAAACCTTCTTTAAGTAGTGTTCATATTCCACTCTTTCATATTGGTTACCAGTCTCTCGAGATATTGACCAATAGAATAATCAATAAAATTGAACCTCCGGATATTATTCGGGTAAAAACGAAATTGATGGCGCGTGGCTCCTGTGGGTGTGAAGGATTTGAAAAATTCCATACCAACCAGGATTTCGATATTTCAATAAAAGGGGAACAAAAACCATGGGTTACTTCAACCGTCGTCAGGCAACAAGCCCAGAGCCTGGATGAATCGGAGTACAGAATTCATTATAAAGAATTAATCGACGCTTTATTGCTCGAAATTGAACAAAACACCCACGGTTTATTTGAAGACACCCTCAGTAAAATTCTGGATGCATCCGCAGAAAATGAAGAAGATGCATATATCTGGCAGGATGCAGTAACGTTGATTGGCATAGAATTCAAAAATCGACTAAATTTACCGACGGATATAAGGGAAGCTGCAGAAGAAATTCTTAATCGGGCACATTTTCTGATCAATTCATTCCTTCAATATCAACATCGATTATTTGTGTCCAATCTTGGGTGGATGTCAAACCGTTTAAATTTATTGTCAGCTGGTTTGTTGACAACGACTGGTGTTGATCAGATCTTTTCAACTTTAAACCGGCATCTTCCTATGTTAAATATTCAATTGGCGCAGATTGCCTTTTTTAAGGAAGAGCCAGATAGCCCAACCGCATGGAGCACCATCCGAGATGTTTTCAATCCCGATCATAAAATGACTCGTTTCAGGAGCCAATTTTTTCCTCCACGGGAAATGCTACCCAAAGATCAGGCCTTCCGATTTACATTAATTCCATTCCCCAGCCAGAGTGGCCAATCAGGGTACGCAATTTTGGATTGTGAGAAAATTGATCTGTATGGCGCTATCGTACAACATATCAGTGGTGCCCTCAAATCTGCCAGTCTTTTCAGTGAAGCTGTTGAAGGCCGGCGGTTAGCAGAGGAAGCTAACCGCATGAAGAGCAAATTTCTGTCTGTGATTGGTCACGAATTACGTACACCGTTAAACCTGATCATTGGTCTGAGTGATATTGTCTTAAAAAGTATGGACGATAACGAAATTTCACTCAATGAACCAATCCAGAAAGATATTGAAAGGATCTATCAATATTCCCAACACCTGGGCGGATTGATTGGCGATGTGCTTGATCTGGCCACCAGTGATGCTGGTCAGATGCGTTTGAATAATGATCTGGTTGACCTGGGGAACGAGTTGAGTATTATCGTAGAGAGTGGATATCAATTAGCATCTGAAAAAGGTTTGGACTGGGAGGTAAATATTCCCGAAAATGGTCCCTGGGTTTGGGGGGATCGGATGCGATTAAGGCAGATCACATTGAATTTGATCAACAACGCAGTGAAATTCACTGAGAGTGGGAAAGTCTCATTGAATATCAAAATAAATGAAGATACCGTTACGGTCACTGTACGGGATACCGGTTTGGGTATCTCTAAGGAAGATCAAAAAATAATTTTTGATGAATTTCGTCAGGGAGATAACAGTTTATCACTGGGGTATGGAGGATTAGGTTTAGGGCTCGCCATCAGTAAGAAATTGGTGGAGCTGCACGGAGGAACAATTCAGGTTGAGTCTGATGGTGAACCAGGAAAAGGGTCAACATTTTCATTTACCTTGCCTACCATTCCTGCACCGATTGACCAGGTGAATCAAAAAATCATCATTCCTGAAAGTGTCAGATCGATACTCATCATGTCAAAACAAGCACATTCATGCGATTCTTTAATTTCTGAATTGAACAAAAGAGGTATTCGAGTAGCAGTGTATGAATTAGATACCTCGGAGACTCGGAAATCACAAACTTACAAATTCATTCCAGATCTGATTCTACTTGATATTCAATCATTATCATCTCCCTGGGAAGCGCTTGAGGTTTTGAAGAAAAACCCCATCACAACTGAAATTCCGGTTTTATTCTT
>DAOUGX010000130.1:0-4646 GCA_034428855.1 Anaerolineaceae bacterium
AATCGACACCATGAAACGATGGCAACTTTGGGTGGGCATTCTAATCAGCGCGGTATTACTTTACTTTTCGCTACGTGGTTTGCAACTCGAAGAGGTCTGGGATTCATTGAAGTCCGCCCGTTACATCTGGTTATTACCTGGCATAGCAGTATATTTTATGGGAGTTTGGGTGCGGTCCTGGCGATGGCACTACATGCTCCGGCCATTGAAAAAAATTCCTACGCGGACAATGTTCCCCATCGTGACTATTGGATACATGGGGAACAATATTTATCCCGCCAGAGCAGGAGAAGTTCTGCGGGCTGTTATTCTGAAACAACGAGAAAACATCCCTGTTTCTGCTTCACTGGCTACCGTCATTGTTGAAAGAATTTTTGATGGTGTGGTCATGCTGGCTTTCGTTTTTCTGAATCTCGGTGAATTGGCAAAACTCACAGCAGATTCTGGAGTCATTGGAAATATTCAGCAAGTTGCCTTTTGGGGAGCCATCGTATTTATTGGCGCACTGCTTGTCTTTTTACTGGCTGCCATGTTCCCACACAATACTCAAAAAATTGCAGATTGGTTTATCAATCGCCTGGTTCCATTCCGATTGCGAGAAAAAGCCAGTCAAATCACCAGCCGGTTTCTGACCGGGTTGGAATCGTTACGTTCACCACAGGAAGCTTTGATGATTTTCTTCACCTCTGTCATCATCTGGCTTTTTGAAACCGGGAAATACTGGTTTGTGATGCATGCTTTTGACTTCGAGGTTAGCTTTTTTGCCTTAATGTTAATGAATGGCATTGTCAATCTGGCTACCACCATTCCTTCAGCACCTGGTTATTTGGGTACATTCGATGCACCAGGGATTGCCCTTCTCAGTGCATACGGTGTACCTGCGGAAATGGCTACCAGCTATACACTCGTGTTACATGCTGCATTATGGTTCCCAATCACTGCTTTAGGCGCTTATTACTACCTGCGTCAACCGTTGCGATGGGGTTCAAAAGAAGTGAAAAGTATTCAGGAAACCAATCCAGGAGAGGAAAAATGAGAATTGGCATTGTCGGTGCTGGAATTGCCGGTCTTACCGCTGCTCATGATCTGATCAAAAAAGGTCATCAGGTAACAATCTTTGAATCTGCTAATTATGTGGGTGGTTTGGCAGCTGGGTTTAAGGAATCACATTGGGACTGGTCAGTCGAAAGGTTCTATCACCATTGGTTTCAATCCGATGCAGCTATGTTAGGGTTAATAGAAGAATTAGGCTGGAGTGATAACCTGGTATTCCCCCGACCAGTGACTGTCATGTATCACAATGATAAGTTCTATCCTTTCGATTCTATCCCCTCTGCACTGCTTTATCCGGGATTGGGTTGGGGAATTAATAAGGTGAGGTTTGGTCTGGTTAACCTGGCAATTCGTTTTTCCAACAACTGGCAGGCTTTGGAAAAATTTACAGTCGACGAATGGATGCGTAAATACGCTGGAAAAACAGCATATGAAGCCGTTTGGGAACCAATGGTGATTGGGAAATTTGGGGAGCGTTATGCCCGTCAGGTAAATATGGCCTGGATGTGGGCACGCTTGAAAGCCCGCACGCCACGTCTGGGAACATATAAAGGTGGTTTCCAGGCATTTTCAGATCAATTTGCAGCTCATCTGAAATCCAAAGGCGTCGAAATACGATTATCGACTCCCGTACAATCCATTCTCAAAAAACCGGATAGTGGTCTGGTAATCACTTCCCCAAATGGAGAGGAAGTCTTCGACCAAATTCTGGTAACCAGTTCACCTTCGTTAATGGCACGCATGGCACCACAATTACCCGGACATTACCTGGAAGGATTACTCAACCTGAAAAGCCTGGGAGCTGTCGTTTTAACCCTGGCAATCAAACACCAGCTTTCAAAACAAGGTTATTACTGGTTTAACTTACCCAAGAAGGCTGGCTTTCCTTTCCTGGCATTGGTGGAGCATACTAATTACCTTTCTCCAGAATATTTTGGGGGAGATCATATCCTGTATTGTGGTGATTATCTGGAAACAGACCACGAATATTTTCAATTAACCCAGGAAGAAATAATCGAGCGTTTTACACCCAGTCTGCAACTTATCAATCCGGAATTTAATCCTGGTTGGATCAAAAACGCGTGGTTATATCGCACACCCTATGCCCAACCCGTTCCTTTCATCAACCATTCCAGGAATATCCCGGATATTAACACGCCCATCCCAGGCTTATTCTTCGCCAGCATGAGTCAGGTTTACCCTTGGGATCGTGGCACAAATTTTGCCGTAGACATTGCTCACCAGGCAGCCAGACGAATGGGTTGATTGACATAATAGTTCCTCAATTACGTTTTCCATTGATGCGATCAAATGATATTTTTTGTGCCTTTTCAGAAGATTAAAAATCTTAAATTTTTAATCTTTTATAAGATTCAAGATTCAACATTAAGACTCACTGATTCACCAAAAAGAATCTACTGGAAAATTTTTGGATTAACCCTGTATTTAGTCATATAAACAAAATTTAAATATTTAGACCCATATATGGTGGTGATAATTTTAAAAATAGCCGCATATATGGAATACAATTGACTAAACAACTGACAATTATGTGGCTTACATTCCGAGTTTTTTTTAACATTAAAAGTCTTAAAGATTCTGAATCTTTAAAACTAACAGCACGATTTTCGCTTGTTTGGGTATATTTTTTCTGATAGAATTGTGAATGTAATCGGGGCATCCCATACAGAATTTTATCGTCAAATCTGACGTTTGACAATTATAAGGGTTGATTCCCACTGCGTGTTGCAGTGGGTTTATTTACCCATTACCTGTACGGCCTGTCAAAAGATTAAAACATCATCAAACGGAGGAGGTAGCGTGCATGAACGCTCAGCAAGCATGGCAGAATCTGATTGGCCAACTACAAACGGAGATGTCCAAAGCCGCTTTTGATACCTGGGTCCGCAGCGCAGAATTGGTGAAATTTGAGGATTTAGAGTTTACCATCGGCGTTCAAAATGCCTACGCCCGAGATTGGCTGGATAGTCGTCTTTCCAGCACCATTACTCGTTACCTGACCGGTTTAATGAATGAGAAAGTAACGGTCAATTTTATCGTGTGGCACAAAGATGCAATTCCTCAGGATGCCAGGGAAATTGATGTTCCCATCACACCAGTAATTCAACAATCCTCCAATAATTCATCCCATTCAAGTTTCTTAAACGGCAGATACTCCTTCAAAAATTTTGTCGTCGGTCCTTCCAATCGATTGGCACATGCAGCCTGTCTGGCAGTCGCAGAAAACCCTGCCAAAGCATACAACCCCCTCTTTTTATATGGAGGAGTCGGGATGGGAAAGACCCATCTATTGCACGCGATTGGGAACACGGCTATTGATAATGGTCTGACTGTACTCTATGTATCATCCGAAGAATTCACCAATGATCTGATCAATGCAATTCGTACACACAACACTCAATCCTTCCGTGATCGCTATCGCAATATTGATGTTCTCCTGATTGACGATATTCAGTTCATTGCAGGTAAAGAATCCACCCAGGAGGAATTCTTCCATACCTTCAATACCCTGCATGGTCAGGATAAACAGATCGTGATTTCATCCGATCGCCCTCCCAAAGCTATGAATACGCTGGAAGAAAGGCTTCGATCCCGGTTTGAGTGGGGTTTAATCGTTGATATTCAGCCACCCGATTTGGAAACCCGCACCGCCATCTTGCGAACGAAAGCAGAACGCAGTGGTCGCCAGGTCCCGAATGAAATTCTGGATGCGATTGCACGACAAATTCAATCAAATATTCGTGAGTTGGAAGGTGCGCTTACACGAGTTCTGGCGTATGCAGAATTAAGTAATCAACCGTTAACCATGCAATTGGTCAATGTTGCATTGGCAGACCTGCTTCCTAGACGGGACAAATTGATGCCCAATCAAGTACTTTATGCAGTGGCAAATGCATTCGGCATTTCACCTGAAAAGATTTTAGGGCGGGAACGCACACGCGAAGTCGCCTTACCCCGTCAGGTAACGATGTACCTTTTACGCGAAGAGGCTAACATTTCTCTTCCTCAGATCGGGGAAGCCCTGGGTGGCCGTGATCACACGACAGTCATGTATGCCTGTGACAAAGTGGCTGACCTGATTGAGAGGGATGACCGTTTACGCCGGCAACTTATCCAGATCCGCGAACAATTATATGGCAGACAGGCAGTAGCTGTCTGAAATATTACGCGAAACAAATTTATACGATTTTTTTGACAAAATAACCTGGGTGTGTTAAACTTGCAAAAGCAATTTGAAAGTGGTATAGCCGCCTGGCGGCAATTGACGTGAGAAAGTTTATTGGTTTATTTTTGATAGGATCGATGCGCAATCCCCCGGCCGAACACCACCGTGGGATTTTTTTATTCTTCAATTGACTTATACACAGATTAACTGTGATGAAAAATTATAGAACTTTACAAATAGAAAAGGATATTTGATTACTAATGAATTCTTTACCGTTAAGAATTATTCCCCTGGGAGGTTTAGGGGAAGTCGGTCGAAATATGATGGTTTATGAATACAATCGTGAGATTCTGGTTGTAGATACAGGCTTAATGTTTCCCGAAAATGATATGCTGGGCATCGACTA
>DAOUGX010000131.1:0-2479 GCA_034428855.1 Anaerolineaceae bacterium
CCAAAAGATATTTTTGCGAAAAACCAGATCAGAAAAGGCATATTAAACTGGCGTGGGGAAATTGCTTTGTAATTGCGTGCCATCATATCCCCGAAATTTACCGATGATGCATGGATTCTGATCAGAACCTCATTTTCTTTAGGTGAAGGTTTTTCTATTTCTTTTAGCTTAAGAACATCGGGTGAACCATATTCTGAATAAACAATTGCTTTCATTTTGACACCTCTATATTAATTCCTAAAATTTGCTGCTTACAAACATAACCAACGACAACTCCCAGAGTGAGAAACCTTATTAAGTTAAATACTGTTCCTATGATGAAGTACCGCCAGACATTACCCGTGGCGGAAAAACTTGATGGACCTCCGAGTAGAATTGTGATAATGACCAGAATAATCGAGCTCAGTATGACAGATTTTATAATCGGATTCTTTACTGGAATTCTGTCAAAGAAACGAAGTAATAAATAACTGACCCAGAACCCAATGATCAAACCTCCGAGCAAAGCTTCCAGCAGCATTGAATAATATGAAATTGACATGGCAGCCCTGTATTCTGCCGCAATAGCGGTTCGAGAAATTGCGAAATTTGCCAGCCAGAAGGCCAGTCCGCCCACTCCAGCCAGGAAAAACGTCTTTTTCAGGATTCCTTTGGATCCGGTTACCATTTTGCTTTCTTGGTTTTTATATAGAGTAGTCATGTTATTTAAGTTCCTTTACGCCTATAATCAAAAGCCATAAAGTCAGGGAAAACTCTCCTATAAATCCAGCCACAGAAGCTACTGTTGCAACAACCTCGTTTGGGAAAAGAAAAAATTGAACGGGATACATGAGCCAGGCAAAACATTCAACCATCAAAATTACGCCTAAAAATTTAGGAAGGTACCCGGACTTGAAAATCAAATACCCAAGTGGGAAAAGCCAGGCAGCAAAGAATGGCTGGGCAATGATGTGCCCAATTTTGTATAAATTGACAGAATGCATTGCCAGCGCCTGGAGTTGATCTGCCGGGAATACCATCAAATATTCAGTTTTGCCTATTATGACCCAACCGGCAAATAACTGAAGGAAACTAAAGCATTCAACCGCTATACCGACCAGGTTTAATATCAGGAACAACAATGCAAGACTCTGATTAACTGGTTTCAACAGTACATATAAAACCCAGGCCGCCAAAAGAAACAACAACACCGATAATACATTCATCATGAATCCAAGACGGAAAAGTCCTGTATTTGACCTCATCACGTTTATTATTTCTGTTGCATCTCCAAAACCGAGTTGAGCAAACAATTGGGCGAGGATGGGGGTCAAAATGTACATGAGATAGAATATCCCTGCGATCCTTGCAGTCTTTTTTAGTGTCCCAAAGGGACTTGCGTTAGTTGTAATCATCTTTATTTTCCTTTTTTGAATGATTGTTGAGAATATCCTGTGAACAAACCGGACAGACTGAGACCAATGGCATCCCTAAATCTCGAATTCTTTTAAGCAGACCGTGCAGAGCAGCCTGGTCCACCACCAGACCAGTAAGTAGCGTTTCGCCATTCTCTTCCTGGGTGATGGTTAGACCTTCGAACCAGTCCGTCCATTGCGGGTCCAGATGACCCTTGATCCTGATCTTATAGATAGTGGGTTGCGATGAATTTGGTTGAAATTGAGGTGAATTCATCATTGATAAGGATCCTTTCTTTTTGAGATCTTTGATTGATACCGATGTCTCTTTCAACGCTACTATACCTTCGGTGGAGACTCATTGATAGACACTTTGGTGTTGTGAGGAGTGTTGTTTCCTTAATAAAGTTCATCCGGTTTTATGCTGCATTACCAGTATTCCTGCCCAGCAATACAATTCCCATCCAGATGAACCAGATGATCTGGGTCAAGCCAAACACAGCAACCAGGGCGTTCAGTGCAGGGATGATTGTGATAATGCCCACTGTGCCAACAAACAAACCAAGGATATTCAAACCCTTTGGTATCCCACTAGTTCGCAAAGCGGCAATGCTTACCAATAACGTCCAAAGACCGCCAAGGATCTCGCCATTGGCGTTACCCATCCCGTTTGCTACAGATTCGATTGCCTGCCAGGTCAAAGCCGCCTGTGACGAGTCTGAAGCGAAAAGTGGAACGATAACAGCAAGTCCTGAAATTGCAACCATACCGCTCGCTATCAGCGAGCCTGCCCAGATGATCCCGATTGCGGTAGCTACTTGCATGAGCGCAGGCGTGCCAGATTTCATGCGGTCGTACAACGCCAGCGACAGGACAACTAGCGCAAAGCCAAAGAACACGTACATGAGCAGGTTGGTCGAGAAGATGACCGTCTGTTTTTCGATGTTCATGGCGAGCTTTTGCGCCGGGTCGGTGATGTTGATGTAGTCCAACACGATGATGAAGATGACAAGACCGATCAGGTGGCTGATTGCCATATACAGCGCGGCGAAGCCGCCAGATTTCTGCAAGGTTTTCATTTTTTC
>DAOUGX010000132.1:0-8108 GCA_034428855.1 Anaerolineaceae bacterium
GAAAAATATTATTATTTTTCTCGTAAACTGAAAGTGCAACACACCTGTTTTTGGATGTGTTGCACTTTTCTTTTATTTACAAGTTATTCAATTTTTGATACTTTGAGGCATCAGGCAATTTTTTTTCTAACACCTAAAACCTAAATCCTAACACCTAACACCTAAAACCTATTACCTAAAACCTAACACCTAAAACCCTATTTCTTCCCTAATGCTTGCATAAAAGTACTCGCAACCAATTGGGTGGATTGTTGACGATGAGCGCTGGAACCCATTCCACTGGCGGTCACAAAGGCATCGATCAGCGCATTTAACCCAGTTTTGCCTTGTTGTTTCGCCTGGAAATACGCCATTCCAGCAGTAACCAGATCACCAATATCCAATCCATCACTTAGACCGCCACCAGATTGTTGTTGTGGAGAGCCAGTTAAACCACCCAGCAATGAGCCAAGCAAATCACCACCCGGTGAAGATTGGGGTTGGTTCTGTTGTGGGGTACTTTGTCCGCCACCCAGCAATGAACCCAGTAAATCCTCCATACCACCAGATGTTTGTGATGAGCCCTGTCCACCTCCCATCAGAGAACCGAGCAAATCTTCCATTCCACCACCTTGCGAAGGTGCAGCCTGTCCACCACCCATGAGCGTACCCAGTAAATCTCCCATTCCGGAAGAGGGTTGTGCTGGTTGACTTTGAGCAGGTTGACCAGCACTTAAGATGGTTTGCAGAAGAGAAAGAGCAGATTTGGTATCCACCGATTGGCCTTGAAACTGTTGAGCAGCTTTTTGTAATCCCTGTGAATATAATTGCGCCGAGCCGTTATCTGCCTTCTGGCTCAGTTTCTGGGCAGCGTACTGCAACATTTCCCCAGGATCGCTGGACTTCTTAGCTTTCATTGCGTTGGTGATCGTTTTGAAGGTTTGAACCATATGATCACCGTGATCATGATTAATGGAATCAGCTGCATTGAGTGTTTGCTGGTTCTGGCTTAAAGTCCTGGCTACTTGAGAAAAAACTTTGACAAGATCTACATTTTGTTCTGTCATTGGTTTAAGGTACCCACTTATTTCTTTTTTAATTCTTCCGGTAAAGGAGGAATTTCGATTTCTGTACCAGTTTTGATATGGTTGGGATGATCTCCAATAATATGTTTGTTATGCTCATAAATCAAGCGCCAATAGGGCTCTTTCATAGAACCATAATGTTTGAAAGCTAATTCCGCATACGTGTCTTGATTCGTCCAGACATGTTTAACCGTCGCTGCTTTGATTGCTTCTTCTTCTGCCTTCTTTTGATCCAGCTCAGCTTTCTTGGCTGCTACCTTATCTGCCTGGGCTTTCTGTAACTTTTCCAAATTTTCTTTGGCTTTCGCTTGTTGAGCTGTGATTTTTGCTTTCTCAGCTGCATCAGCCCTGGCTTTGGCTGCAGCTTCAACTTTAGCTTTTGCATCAGCAGCAGCTTTCGCTTTGGCTGCTTCTGCTGTGATTTTTTCTGCTGCTAAACGTTTTTGTTCTTCAGCGGCAGCTGCTTTCTCATCACGATCGGTGAGTGCATCAATTGCATGATCCAATAGGTTTTTCTTTTTCTTTTCAGTCATAACGACCTCCCTCGAAGAATAAAGTACTTAAAACTATTGTAGACCGCTTAAGAATATTAATCAATTCAAAAAACCTTAAGGATTTTACAAAACAGAGTTAAACGGTATGATTATGTCTATGAGTTATATGCGATGGTTGTCAATACTAATTTTCATGATGGTTTTCATCACAGGATGTGCTTCCGATGATGAATTCTCTTCTTTGTCAACTGAAGGAGTTCCATCTACTCAGGAAAGAACAGCATCACCATCACCTTCTCTCACAAATACTGCAACGCCAACCAGGACTGCTCCTCCACCATCACCAACAATGACTTTAACCCCCTTGCCAACCAGTACACCGGTCTATTTTTCGGGGGCAGGCGATGTGTCGATCTGTGGGCAAACTGGAGATGATCAGACGGCAGCCATCCTCATGAACCAGGTGGGGCATGGTTTATTCTTTGTAGCGGGAGATAGTTCCAACGAAAATGGGAATATGTATGAATACCAGAATTGTTTTAGTCCAAGCTGGGGGAATTTGCTGCCTAATTTACGAGTAGTTCCTGGAAACCATGATTATTACAGCAATCCAGTGGAAAACTATTGGATATACTTCGATGGTGTCGCGGGAGAACCTGGTAAGGGTTGGTATTCATTTGAGCACGGTGACTGGCACATCGTCATGTTGAATTCCAATTGTGGCTATGTGGGTTGTGGACCATCCTCCGAACAAATAGCCTGGTTGAAACAGGATTTGGAAAACACCTCTTCCGATTGTTCTCTGGCCATCTGGCACCATCCACGCTTTAATTCGGGGATAGCCGGAAATGCGGATTGGCTTTATACCTTTTGGGATGTTCTGTATGAGCAGGGAGTGGATGTGATTGTGAATGGACACGATCACCATTATGAACGCATGGCAAAAATCAACCCCAAAGGTGAGATCGATCCCAATTTGGGTATCAGATCATTTGTTGTCGGGACAGGTGGGGCCAGTTTTTATGCGATTGATCAGGTGCAACCCTTCAGTGAAATTCGCATCACCAATCAATTTGGAATCATTCAATTCACTCTGAATCCGGCCAGCTATACCTGGCAATTTATCAATGTAAATGGTGAGATCATGGATCAGGGAGAAGACACATGCTCACCAGCCTTTCAAAAATCAAATTAAACTTTATTATAAAGAGGGTATATCCGGTTTATTAAAAGATGAGTGCTCTTTAAGCGCTTGCAGCTCCAAAATTTTCTTTTCTATCAGTTTTTCCAGGTTTTGTTGATAATGCATCATTTCATACCCCTGCAGAATCCCTGTGACCTGTGTGACCCCGATTAATATGATTGCAATGGTTAGTACGACGGCCACCCAGATGCTCCAGTTAAAGATCTTATCCAGAGCTCGATCCAAAGAAATTTTTATATCGAGCATATTCGCCTGATAATCATTAATCACGGTTTGTGCGGCTGACAAATCACTCTGGAATTCAGCAAAACGGATGACGATTTCATCAATCCCTGTTTTAAGAGATAAGAGATTGTCATTACTGCTGGAAAGGGTACCGGAAATATCATCCATGGAATCAGGCATGTTTTTTAAAGTGTCACCAATCTCACTCAAAGCGGTATTCAAAGGTTTGGGGGGATCATAATCTATGCCCAGGATTGGAATCCTGGAGAGACCATATAAAAGATTGTCGATAATCAGGGCAGAACTTTGGGCAGCGACGACAGAAATTTTGGTGTTTTCCAAGGTCTGTTTCAAATCTCCTTTGAAAAGATCAGTAAATGAACCAATTAATTTACTGGTATCTTCCACGGATTGCGCCATGTTTTTGGTCGATTCTTCTAAGGCAGTCATACTTTGTTTGACATTGGTTAAACTGGAGTCGATTACATCCAGACCAGAACTGGTGGTGTTTACAATTTTTTCCGCAAAGAGTAATCCGTCATAAATCCTGGTAGCAATCGGCATCCTTAGTCGCCAGACCTGAACCAATGCAAAAACTGAAACAAGTAATCCAAGAATCGAAAAAATTATCAGTGTCAAACCAAAGACTTTTCGGGGAAAATTCATTACACACCTCTCAGTTCATTAAACCCATATGTTAATTGTAATAGGGATTCTGGTACATTTATAACTTATTAGCGAGAAACAATTCTCAGGTTCATCTGGAAATTAACATTGGATATAATCAATGCTATATAAATAAAATGGAGTTCATTGTGGTACAGATAGACTGGATTGATTACAATGCATTATGGCATGATCTGGTAAAAATCGGAGAACAGCGCAGACAAAGAAAAGTCGGGCGGGAGCTAACGGATCAATGGCATGGTAAAGCAGCTGAATTTAACCAAAGGGTTAACGAACGCTGGCAACAACAGGATTCAAGCCGAACATTTATGATTCAGACCTTGAAGGATTTTCCGGGATCAACAGTTGTTGATATTGGGGCGGGGAGTGGAGCCTGGGTCAGTCTGATGTCGCCTTATGCCAGAGAAATCACGGCTGTAGATCCCTCGAAAAGTATGTTGCAACAATTAAACCTCCGAATTAATAAGGAAAAATTAGCTAACGTCAAAATTCTACAAGGTTGTTGGCCTGAGGTTGAAATTCCCGTTCATGACATCTGTTTTTGTTCGCATGCCATGTACGGAGCAGAAAATTTCAGTGAATTTGTCAAAGCCATGCAAAAAAAGGCTTCCAAAAGGATCATTATGTTAATTCGGGCACCCAGGGAGAAGGGCATCATGTCGAAAGCTGCTAAATTGATCTGGGGCCACCCGTACGATAGTCCAAATTATCAGATTGCGATTAATATCCTCTGGAAAATGGAAATCTTTCCAAATGTAATCATGGAAGAGGATCACCTTTGGAAACCCTGGTCACATACAACCATTGCAGACGCGTTAGTAGAAATGAAAGAACGACTGGGGCTTTTTGACGATCATTCCTGGGATGAGAAATTAATTGATTTATTGGAAGAGAATCTAAAAATGAGCGCTGGCAAATACATTTGGCCAACAGATATGCGCACGGCTTTACTGTATTGGGAAAAATGATTGCGCATAGCCATTCTAATAATTCAAATTTATCCAATTATTAAAATTAATCTTTAATCAAAAAACGCCGAGTCCTCCTAAAAGTATCACGACCACCAGAAGGGGGGTGATAAAGCGGATGATAAACAGGAAACTATTAACCACAAAACGATTGTTCAGAACTCCTGCATTGCTTAGTGCCATTTCCACATTTTGCCTTCCCCAGACCCAGCCAACAAAAATGGCAATAAATAAGCCACCAATGGGAAGCATCAAATTCGAACTTGCATAATCAAATAGATCAAACATCGTCTTCCCAAACGGTTTGAAATCCGCCAGAGCGCTATTGGATAGTGCAGCGAATGAACCGACCACAGCCAATGTCAGGTTGGTCACAATGGTTGCTTTTACACGTGAAATATTGAATTTCTCATTTATATATGCAACTGGAACTTCGATTAATGAAATCATTGCACCGGTTGCGGCAAAACTTGCCAGAATGAAAAATAGAATCATGAAGATCTGGCCAAATGGCATGGAGGCAAACACCGCTGGAATGGTGATAAACATCAATGATGGACCGGATGCCGGTTCAAAACCAAAGGCAAAGACAGCCGGGAAAATTGCCAGACCAGCCAACAATGAAACAGTCAGATCAGACAACATCACCGTCAAGGTGCGATATGGAATATTCTGGTTGTTTTGCCAGTATGAACCATAGGTGATCATGGTTCCCATGCCAACCGACAATTTGAAAAAAGCCAGACCCATTGCAATGAGAACGACATCCCAGGTTAATTTTGAAAAATCAGGTTTGAAGAGAAATGCTAAGCCTTTGGAAGAAGCAACAGGATCAAGGGTTAAACTACGAATGGCAATGATGATTACCATGACCAGTAAAGAAGGTATCATAAACTTTGTTACCCGTTCGATCCCTTTGGAAACGCCTAATATAATAATTACACCAATCACAATCAGCACAACCCATTGCCAGATCAGTGATTGCCAGGGATTGGTGATCAAATCGGTAAATGCTTTACCAGTCACTTCCGGATTGGTGGACAGCCCACTGTTATTGAAAGCCTTGAAAACATAAGCATACACCCAACCAGCAACTTCTGTGTAAAAAGCCATAATAGTGAAAGCTGCGATTGCTCCCAGTGCCCCAATCAACCACCAGGGTTGTTTCGGTTTTGGATTTAGTTTTTGCATGGTTGTAATAGCATTCGCCCGAGCTGTTCGCCCAAGAGCGATTTCAGCTATCATAACGGGCAATCCGACTAACAATGTACTGGCAATATAAACGATTAAGAATGCTGCCCCACCATTTTCTCCGGTCACAGAAGGAAATTTCCAGATATTTCCCAGTCCAATCGCTGAACCCAGTGTAGCAATGACTGCTCCAACGGCTGATGAAAACGCCCCTCTTGCCAGAACTTCTTTTCTATTTAGTGTTTTTTCGTTCAATGTATGACTCCTTTGCTTGGGAAAACCCCGAAAAATAAAAAAAACCCGGTAGCCCGGGGAGTTTTGTCATAATACGCGTATTGATATCTATAAACCAGCTCACCAGGTCTTCAAATGGGTAAACTTAGAATGAATTTATCAATTTGCATGGGATGATTGAATAGTCTCATAACAGGCAGAAATATACCAGTCTTGATATATTTCGTCAACCAATTCACAGAGACCCGTTTTAATCATCTGGATAGCATTTCTTGGTTATAATTAGATGACTTATTCATCTTTTTTCTTCATAATACGGTGGGGAAAAGCCTGAATCATCATTAAGGAATAAATGAATCTTTTTAAAAAATTGATCAGGAATTGGGAAAGAGTTCTGTTTTTTGGGTTGGGAGCAGTTGTAGGACTGGAATTCAGTAACTCCTTTCACCCAAGTCTACGAAGCCGCATCATTTATAGTCTTTTACGTCTTTTACACAAACCGATCATTCCGGATGATTTACAGAAACAGCGCAGTTATCTGGATCGTTTGCAGGAACTCGTCCCGCCCCCTTTAAAATTAGAACCTAATTCTGTAAACGCCAACGGTATCCCATGTGAATGGATTCTACCTGAAAGAGAAATTCCTACTCAGGTGGTTTTTTACTTGCATGGTGGGGGATATGTGACAAAAATGCCGGTTCTGCATCGAAACTTCCTATTCCAGCTAGCTCAGGAAAGCAAAGCTCAGTTTTTAATGGTCGATTACAGACTGGCTCCGGAGCATCCTTTTCCAGCCGCGCTCGAAGACGCGTTGGTTGCTTATGATTGGTTATTGCACCAAGGTTGGGATCCACAGCAAATACTTTTTGCAGGTGACTCGGCTGGTGGGGGATTAACGCTGGCAACTCTGTTGGCTCTCCGGGATATGGGAAAACCATTACCCGTCGGGGTGATTCTGATTTCACCCTGGACTGATTTAACCGGAAGCGGGGAATCGAACACGCGCCTGGCTGATCTGGATGCCATGCTGACATGGGAGAATTTATCCGAGAGTGCGCTTGATTATGCTGGGAATGAACCCCTCACGCATCCATGGATTTCTCCATTATTTGCGGATTTACGCGGATTGCCAGATACATTATTGATGGTTGGGGGCAGAGAAATTCTTATGGACGATTCCACACGCCTGGCTAACCGTTTGGTTGAAGCAGGTGTCGAAGTGGATCTGATCATCGAACCATACATGGGGCATGTGTACCCCGCCACAGGTCCAGCCATCCCGGAAGCATTACGGGCGATAGAAAAAATTGGTGATTTTATTCGGAAATGCTAAATTAGCCCGATGCTGAAGGCAATAAAGCTAAATTTTTCTTCATGGTTCGATGATTGCTAAATGAGGTTAACGGCTCGAGAATTCGACTCAACCTGCTCTACATTTTTACACCCCGGAATCACCGTGGTAACCGCTGGATGTCGCAGACACCAGGCTAATGCCCACTGTGCCATATCTACGCCGGGGGGCACTTCTTCTGCTTTTATTTTTGCGACTTCTAGCAATTGTTTATGAATCAATTCTGGTTCACGCAGGGACCGTACATCCTCTGGATTGGTAAATTGTGTGCCGGGTTTATATTTTCCACTCAAGAATCCTGAGGCTAAAGGCACCCGGGTCAGTACACCTACATCCTCTTGCTGACAGGTGGGGAAAATGCTCTGCTCTGGTTCACGACTGAGACGATTATAGATCACCTGCAATGCAGAGACTCCAAAAGAACTCATTTTTTGAATCTGTAAAGGAGGATTTGAAGTTGTAATCGATAATCCAATGGCTCTAATTTTTCCTGCTTCCATCTGTCGGTTCAACATTTCCCATAAAAATTCATTATTAAACTCTTCATCCGATCCGGAATGGAATTGATACAAATCGACATAATCGGTTTGTAAAGAGCGTAGCGATTCTTCTAATTGTTTTTGAACACTGGCAGCGTCAAAATGGGAAGTACGCTCAAAATTGGAATGGAACTGATGACCAAATTTGGTT
>DAOUGX010000133.1:0-3889 GCA_034428855.1 Anaerolineaceae bacterium
GTTGGCAGCAAGCCGAAACTACTGACCTTTTGATTTGGATTTGTTACTACTGTCATTATTTACCTCCAAACGATAATTACGAATCGAGTAATCGATCAATTTCTGTTCTGATTGCGTCGAGATCATCCAGCCGCAGGTAGACAATGGCATAACGGATGTACGCAATTAAATCCAGCTCTTTTAATCCATTAAATGCCATATCACCAACAACCCGGGATGAAACTTCTGCACGTCCTAGTTTCTGTAATGAGGTTTCGATATCGGATACCAGATTATCGATCTGGGCTGCTGTAACAGGTCTCTTAACACAGGCGATACGGATACCGCGGTGTAATTTTTCCCGATCAAACTCTTCACGAGTTCCATCTCGTTTAATGATTAATGGGGTTGCCAGAATCGGTCTTTCATATGTACTGAAGCGTTGATGGCAGCTTTCACACTCACGCCGTCGCCGAACACCACCCCTGGCGTCGTGAGTTGTATCAATCACCTTCGATTTATCACTATGGCAATACGGACAGTTCAAGAAAGCTCCCTACTGGATGATACCAAAATAAAAATTCTTAAAAAATATAATAAATCCACTCTAATAATACCCCTATATATGGGGGTTAATAAATGATAAGGCTTATATCTACGGCTTTTATTCTAGCACAAGAAAAAAACGACTGCAAGCAAAATAAGAAATGTATTACTTAAAATTTCAAGAACAATAGAATATAATTTCTATAATATTTATTGTAAGAATTAATCCATTACAAGTCCATATTTACGGTATATATTTAGGGGTATCACCTTAGTAATACGAATAAATTCCCATCAGTAGGGGATACGACCCATCACAATATTAATGATCACTTCACAAATGTTAAAAAATGTAGGGCAACTGACCATAAAATTGTTAGACAATAAAAAAACACCGTGCGCGTTCCGGTGTTTTTTGTTGCGTTTCAAAAAGTTGTGGGGAGAGTTTTGAAACGCGATTTGTGTGGAGTAAGTGGAAGGACCAATGGATCAAATTTGAACGATGTCGTGGAGCGAAAACCTGCGATACGTCCCCCTGCGTTTTTTCTTGTGAGGATGAAGGCAACCCAACAAGAAATTGGGAGGGTAACCACTTAGCGTTGCGTACGATTACGCAAGAAAGCGGGAATATCGAGGTCGTCCGTGTTGATCACACTTGATTGGAATTCAGTGGGCGCCGGAGTAACTCGTTCCTGTCGATGGGGTGAAGAGGTAGTGTGGGGTCTGATATCGTCACTCTTGCTCACTGGTTTCGTTTCAAAGGCTGGGTTCTGACGAACACCAGCGCGATCAAAGCCTGTGGCTATGACCGTGATACGTACTTCATCGCCCATGTTTTCATCGATGACAGCACCGAAGATGAGGTTCACATCCGGATGGGCGGTTTCTTTAATAATGGCAGCAGCTTGATTGACCTCAAATAGTGTCAGATCAGGACCACCGGTAACATTGAAGAGAATACCACGAGCACCATCAATTGTGATGTCTAGAAGCTGACTGGAAATGGCTGCTTCAGCAGCGATTCTGGCACGATCTTCACCTGAGGCTCGACCGACAGCCATTAATGCTGCACCACCCTCACTCATGATCGCACGAACATCAGCAAAATCAAGATTTATCATTCCTGGAACTGTAATTAATTCGGAAATACCTTGAATGCCTTGATGTAAAACATCGTCTGCAATGCGAAAAGCATCTTGCAAACTGGCTCGTTTGTCAACGATCTGTAAAAGACGATCATTGGGAATCACGATCAAGGTGTCAGCATGTTCTTTCATGCGGCTAATACCGCCTTCGGCTGATTTTGTTCGGCGAGCACCTTCGAATGTAAATGGTCGAGTAACCACACCAATAGTCAAAGCACCAACTTCCTTGGCAATTTGAGCTACGATGGCTGCAGCACCTGTACCTGTTCCACCACCTAAACCTGCGGTGACGAAGACCATGTCTGATCCGCGTAAAACTTCGTACAGGTCTTCTGCAGATTCTTCAGCTGCTTTTTGACCAATTTCTGGATTTCCACCCGAACCTAAACCTCGGGTAGTTTTGTCACCAATACGCACCCTTGTTTCTGCCTTTGAAAGCAGTAACGCCTGTGCATCGGTATTGACAGCGATAAATTCAACGCCTGACATGCCTTCCATGATCATGCGATTGACAGCATTACAGCCACCGCCGCCAACACCAACAACTTTAATTCTTGCAAATGATTCTGATTGAAATTCCATTATCCTTCCTCCCGATTGAGATTGTGGTTGTGGTTGAAGACTTGAAATTATGGGGAAATCTTTTTAAGGAATTCCACAACTTTTCCGAGCCAATCAGGGCCACTTCCTTTCGATACAAATCGGCCACCACCACGCGCAGGCATTACCGATTCGTTCATCGCCAGTGCAAAATAAAGTAAACCAACACTGGTGGAATATGCCGGCGAATTCAATTGATCCACCAATCCCACCAGATTTTCAGGGCGTGCCAGTCGGACTGGTAATCCCAGAATTTTGCTAGCCAGGGGGCGTATGCCGGGGAGAAGACTGCTGCCACCGGTTAACACCATTCCTGCTGGTAATAAGCCATCATAACCAGAGCGTTTGATCTCCTGTAAAACCAGCTCAAAAATTTCTTCTGTGCGGGCTTCGATTACATGAGCAAGATCACGTCTGGGTATTTGAGTTGCTTGATCATCTCCAAAACTGCGAACCCGGAAGGACTCATCTTCGCCTACTTCAGCTTTAATGGCGTGACCATATTGTTTTTTAACTTTTTCAGCTTCGTCCATCGGTAAACGCAAACCATGAGCAATATCTGAAGTGATATGGTTACCCCCAACGGCCAGAACCATGGTGTGCCAGACATCTCCATCAATATATATTGCCAGATCAGTTGTGCCACCACCAATATCACAGACGATTACACCCATATTTCGTTCTGTTTCTGAAAGAACGACTTCAGCGGAAGCTAAAGGATTCAGGATAAATTGGCTGACCTGAATACCTGCTCCTTCAACAGCTTGCCGTATATTCTCAACTGTGGATTCAGCCGCAGTTATAATGTGTGCTTCCACTTCCAGACGGTAACCATGCATTCCTATGGGGGAGCGAATTCCATCCTGCCCATCCACTATGAAACCTCGTTGTATAACATGCAGAATTTCTCGATTATGCGGGATATTTACTGCTTGTGCAGCCTCCAGTGCGCGATGCATGTCATTGATATCGATGACACCACCGGTAACAGCTGCAACACCACGATTATTGACAGAAGAGATTTGAGAGCCTGCCAGGCTGATGAATGCTTCTGAGATTTCTAAACCACAGGAACGTTGGGCTTTTTCGACTGATCTTGCTACAGACTGCGAAGCAGCTGCTAAATCAATAATAGTGCCTTTCTTTATGCCCTGCGCTGGTTCAATGCCTACTCCCAGAATTCGTATACCATGGTCACCTTCTATGCGACCAATCAATGTGCATACTTTTGTAGTTCCAATATCTATTCCAACAACAATCGGTTCTTCCATACTTTTAAGTTACTCCCGGTAATAAGGTCTGGTTGCAAATTCTATGCTAACCATGCTGGGATTTTTACCTTCTCTGGATAATTTCTCAACAATTGCTTGATAAGCATTTAATTTATAATTAATATCGTTTAAAGTCAACCCGACAAACACATCCCATCCTTGTTCGGCTTTCCATCCCAAACCATGAGTTTGATTATATAGTATTTGTGTACTCGGAGGCAGAAAAGCAAGTAATTGGTAAGCTGCTTCAACCAGCACAGGATCAACGGTTTCACCCCAGCCTTGTAACTCAGCAACAGATAATTCAGAAGGTTGAGATTTTGCTTCAATTTGATCATTGGTCAGAGA
>DAOUGX010000134.1:0-6556 GCA_034428855.1 Anaerolineaceae bacterium
AAGTCTTACTGGCAGGATATTGATCCAAGTCATTTTTTAGCTTCCTACATAGCAAAACAATACCCCCTGGCAGATTACCATAGAATTTATTTTTCTGAAATTTTATCTATATCCGCAACCAATGATTTTGCCAGTCAGGTTTAATTTCTAAAAAGTTTGTGTAATCACAAACTTTCATCTATACTTAATAGTTCAAAGATATCCTCCATCAATGAAATTTTGATATGTTAACTATCAGGGGTATGATGGCTTCCTTTATTTCCAGACTTCGTTTAAACCATAAATTAATTCTTTTTATTTTATTATTTGCGCTAATTCCAGTGACATGTCTGGCGATCATTATTGCCTGGCTGGAAACCAATTCCCTGAGACCTAGTCTGGATGAACCGTTACAATCGTTAACATGTGATCAATTGGCCAGGGTTCATGAAAAGACTCTCGTAGTTGAACATTTCATCGATCAGGCATCCGAGCAGGTTGAAAACGACCCTTTATTTCAAGATCGAGCGACCTTATCAGGTGATTCCACAAATAGTATAGATAGACTGCTTAAAAACAACTTGTATGGATCTATGATTGGAATTGATCTGCTTTCATCAATCAGCAATAATCCCATCCAATTAGGCAACTCTACTAGTTTAATTACAGATCAATGGAAGAATGAATGGTTTCAGTTGAGTGAGAAAGAAAAAACCTATTGGCAAACTGAAGAAAATACCATTTTTGCATTCAAACAAACAAAGACCAATGAGCCCAAAACAATTGTTGCAATTTCACTTCCTATAGCATTTTTAGAAGATATTTTCAAAGATTTACCAGCGGACACTGGTTATTATTTAGCTAATACACAAAACCGGCTTCTTCTCTCCAAACATTCGTCTGCAGGAGAATTTCCGATTCAGGATTACTTAAATAATTCGTCCACTGGAAATTATCCGATTCCAAAAAACTTACAAACAACAATTTGTAGCAATGAAGCGGGTTGGAAATTGGTCATGATTTCACCACTCAATTTTGCCATTGCTAATAACCATTTAATGTATAACATCCTTCTGATAACTTTATTGTTGGTCGCTCTTTTATTGGTGGTTTTTGCATTTCTGGTTAATCACAAATTGATGTTGCCAATAAAAGAAATCTCCAAAAAAATAAAAAATCTGAACGAGAATGGAATCATCGACGAGAATCGATTGGATGAAACGCTTTATCAGGGAGAAATCAGCGAATTCATTTCCGGGTTCAATCAGTTAACCAAAACTATTAAAAGAAACCGGGATAAGGATTCAATTCTTGAAGAAAAACGTGAACGCTTGGATTTAGCTTTGCAAAATAGCAAAATTGGTATCTGGGATTGGAACCTGAACAATAATCATTGTTATTTCTCACCCACCTGGCGAAAAATTCTTGGTCATACAGAAGAGTCCATTCACAATTTACCCACAGAGTGGTTCACACGAGTTCACCCAGAAGATATCGAGGCTTTACGGTCAGAAATAAACAACCACATTGAAGGGAAAACTGCGTTCTTCGAAAAAGAACATCGTTTGCGCCACTTAAATGATTCCTATATTTGGGTTTTAGCAAGAGGTTCAATCAAGAAAGATACCGAAGGTTCGACTAAGCGATTTATTGGAACACTTGAAAATATTACGAACCGAAAATCATTGGAAGCCAGATTAATGGTACAAGCAATGTATGACCCATTGACTGGATTACCAAATCGAACTTATTTTTCTGAAATTATTGAACAATCACTTGGAAGAATTCGTCGTAGAGACGAATATCACTCAGCTGTATTATTTATTGATCTCGACCATTTCAAAAATATCAATGATAGCTTTGGCTTTAATGCTGGTGATGCTTTGCTACTGGAAATCACCAGGCGATTGAAATTTAGCCTGAGATCCATGGATACCATTTCGAGAATGAGTGAAGATAGTTTTGGTATTCTATTAGAGGAAATCAATGGCTTACCCGATACGATAAAAATTACCCGTAGATTATATAAAGAAATCATCAAACCTTTCAATTACGCTAACAATTTGATATACCCGGGTACGAGTATTGGTATTGTCATGTTATCACGTGGGTATCAAAATTCAGCAGAAATATTACGGGATGCTGAATCTGCTATGTTTCAAGCAAAATCCAATGGACGGGGAAAATTCGAAATTTTTGATAAAGAAAATTACTCATACGTGCTATCGAAGATTCGAATTGAAAATGAGTTGAAACTTGCCTTGAAAGACCAGGAAATTTCATTAAGATACCAACCAATTATTGATTCAACCAGCAATGAAATTGTTTATGCAGACACAAATTCTGTCTGGCATCACCCTGAAAAAGGTCTGGTTTCAAACGAATTTTACAATTCTATTGCAGAAGAATCCGGAGAAATAATCCCCTTAAATACTTATATTTTAAGAATTGCCTGTAAAGAAGCTGTTGAATGGCACTTTGACAAACGAACAAATTGTATTCTTTCAATCCCGGTTTCATCGAAATTATTACTGAAACCTGATCTAACAGAAATTGTCATGTCGGCTTTGGCTGACAGCAATTTCCCGACAGAATTGCTTCAATTGGTAATTACAGAAAGTAGCAAAGTTTATAATTCTGGAATTGCCATTCAATCAATGGTAAATTTATCCAGTATCGGGGTAAAATTTTGTCTGGCGGATTATGGTGTCATCCCATCATCGCTGGAGCAATTAAAACGCTTGCCTATTGATGCCATTCGAATTTCAGAAACTCTCACGAGAGATTTGCCAATCAATAAAGAAGATGCGATTATTACCGAATCCATTATCTCATTAGCAAAAATTCTAGGATTGCAGGTTATTTCAACTGGAATTGATTCGCAGGAACAATTCGATTTCTTGCGTGAAAAAGGCATCTCATACTTTTCTGGGAGCTATTTTTCTCATCTTTTAGATAAGAATGAATTCAAAGCTTATCTGGCTAAGTGATCTGAACCAACTTCGTTTTTTTGAGATTTTACTAAAATAACTGTAAAATAATTAAAAATCAATGATTCCAGGAGGCCATCATGGAAATTAAGTTATTAGGTGGCGAGTTGATACTAGATATTTGTTACGAAAAATCAGACAAAGAATATGACGACAATATTTGCTTGAGTTTCAAAGAGCCCTGTCTGGATGACACTCGTATTTTCAGAGCTTCTGAAACAAATCTTTTAATCACATCTCAAGAAGCCAGAAAATTAGCTGCCCTTTTACTTAAAGCTGCCGACGCAAGTGATCGTGCATCTCATGATTCATATTGACAATTTTCTCAAAGAAATATAAAGGAACCCGATGAATAAACAATTCGAAGCTGGAATTCAATCTCTCCGTGAAAAAGTAAATGATATCCATTTTGAAAAACTGTTGGATAAATTCTATTCACACAGTCCAATTTATGCCTGGCGCTTGGGTCTGGGTCCATTGGTTGGACGTTATGTAATGATAATTTCACAGATCAGTCACAAAACTGGTAACCCATGCAAAACATCCATTGAATTCTTTGAGATAAACGGAATCAAATATATTGCAAATTTATTTGGTGTCCAGTCCCAATGGTATCGGAATATTCTCTCAAATCCTCGAGTTACCGTTCAGACCGCGGATGGAACTGAACAAATGGTGGTTGTGCCGGTTTCCCAGGATGAGGAATTAATTACGATCGTTGAGTGGCTGCTTCACCGTAATCCTAGATTTTTACAGCACTTTATGGACCAATCGAATGTTCAATTTTCTCGCAAGGATATTCTTAAACATAAAAATGATTTAATCTTTTTACGATTTGACCCTACCAGCGAGCCGACACCCAAAGGACTGGATGTTGATTTAGCCTGGATTTGGCCAATCCTGTTGTTCTGGACAATTGTTTCCAGACCCAGACAAAAAAGATAATACCAATTTTTATCTTGCAAAAAAACAACTTTTCCTGAAAAGATTGCTGAGATTCTCATAATCAGTTTCATTGAATGTATATTGTTTGATTCGTCAGTGTGTTTTCTGACCACAATAATGGTATACAATATTGATCAGGAAAAAAGATGAACACTGAGCTTAACTTGGAACATGAACAATTTAAAACAGGTGGAGTATCTATTGTTTCCAGCGCTCATGCTGTTCATGATACGTATACAGCATTTTTGCCAGCCCTATTACCTGTTCTGATCGAAAAATTTTCACTTACCAATACGGCTGCTGGATTATTGTCAGTATTTTTACAAATTCCTTCCCTGCTTCAACCTTTCATTGGCCATTTAGCTGATCGTAAAAATCTGCGCCTTTTAATTATCCTTACACCAGCAATGACTGGGGCTGCCATGAGCCTGCTCAGTATTGCACCGGCATACACATACCTTATTTTTTTGCTTATTCTGGCTGGAATTAGCTCAGCATCACTGCATGCGGTCGGCCCGGTTCTCACCGGATCTTTATCGGGCACAAAATTAGGCAGGGGAATGAGTTTCTGGATGGTTGGTGGTGAATTAGGCAGAGCTTTAGGACCGCTTATTGTGGTGACCGCTGTTGGATACCTGACATTGGATGGTATTCCCTGGTTAATGCTGGCAGGAATTTTCACATCCATTTTTCTATTTGCGAAGTTAAAAACAATCACAACACAACCAAGAAATAATGGAAATCATATTCCCTGGAAAACCGGCCTTCAAATGATGCGGAAAGTGATGGTTCCCGTAGCCATTTTAATTTTTACCCGATCCATGATGGTGGCTACGCTATCCACTTTTATGCCCACTTATCTCACCACCCAGGGTGCCAGTCTTTGGGTAGCAGGTGCGTCTTTATCCATTCTGGAAGCATCTGGTGTGGTTGGTGCATTTTTGGCTGGTTCATTAAGTGATCAGTTTGGCCGCAGACGCATGTTAGTCATTTCTTTTATCGCTACACCAATTTCAATTATTCTTTTTGTCTTCAGCAAAGGGATTCTACAAATTCCATTATTAGTTTTCCTTGGTTTTTTTGGAATCTCAATCACTCCTGTCATTATGGCTATAGTTTTGGAAAATTTCCCTGATAACCGGTCTTTTGCGAATGGTATCTATATGGCTTTTAATTTTGTACTCATGGCAATTGCAACATTGTTCGTTGGAAGAATTGCTGATCTGGTTAGCTTACGTTTCACCTTTTTTATCAGTGCAGGTTTAATTCTGTGCGGATTACCTTTTATAAAGTTTTTACCGAAATCCAATAGAATTTAAACCATTCCTTCCAGACGATGGAACTTTACCAATTCCTAACACGTCTGAATGATGAAGGAGTTATTATGAAAAATAAAAGTATCATCATTATTGTTGCAATCGTTCTTTTCATGCTCTGTTGTGTAACCGTTGTTGTGGTTGCAGGGTTTGCTTTCCTCAGGTCCAGTCCGGTTAACTCACAAATCTTTGATAATTTGGGTAATCCACTTGATTCAAGGAATGATTTACCGGTTATCGTATCAACTATTGAAACTGGCACTTCACAATCAATTTTTGTTGATGAATTGAGAATTAACATGATGGAATCATTTCCATTACAGGTAAGTGTCACCGTGATTGGAAATCTTCCTGATGGTTGTACAAGCATTGTAAGCAGCGAATCTGAAATGGTTAATAGTTCAACTTTTGAATTAAAAATAATGACAGATCGACCAGCAGATCAAATGTGCACCATGGCATTAGTCCCCTTTGAAGAAACAATCACTTTAGATGTTGCTGGATTACCTGCAGGAACATATACAGTCGAAGGGTTTGGATTAAAAAATACTTTTACTTTTGATGTTGATAATTAATCCTTGATGAGATGTATTCTCTAAAAACCTGCTTGAAAGAAATTACAAGCAGGTTTTATTAATTTCCACTAAATTTCTATTACAATAACCAGAAGATAAAGGAATTATTATGGATATTCGCACATATAATCGAGATGCCTGGAACAAAGAGGTAGAGGATGGCAATCCCTGGACGATACCAGTCAACCATGAGTCTATTCAGTTAGCCAGACAAGGAACCTGGGAGATTGTTCTGACCCCATCCATTCCAGTTCCCAGAGAGTGGTTTCCTGAATTTTCACAAAAACCTGTCTTATGTCTGGCATGTGGTGGCGGTCAACAGGCACCTATTCTGGCAGCTGCCGGGGGGTTGGTAACAGTATTGGATAATTCTCCCAGACAATTAGAGATGGATCGAATGGTGGCTGAAAGGGAACATCTCGAGTTGAAGATTATCGAGGGCGATATGCGTGATCTTTCCATTTTCCCGGACAATTCCTTTAATCTTGTTTTTCACCCGGTTTCCAACGTGTTTGTGCCAGAAATTCGTTCAATGTGGAAAGAAGTGTTCCGTGTCCTTTGCCCTGGTGGTGTCCTTTTAAGTGGTTTTGCTAATCCGATTAATTATATTTTTGACTTTCAAAAAATAGATCAGGAAAATAAATTGGAAGTTAAATATCCATTACCGTATTCCGATTTAAATAATATGCCTGAGGATCAATTAATGGAATTTATGCAATCCCGAAAACCTCTTGAATTCAGCCATACGTTT
>DAOUGX010000135.1:0-8199 GCA_034428855.1 Anaerolineaceae bacterium
TTAATATTTGTTGTAATTCCGAAAGCGGAAATGAAGTATGGTTGTGACCGCTGAATATCGTGTTATCGCTCAGGCAAATAAAAAAAGATGACCATTTCTTAACTGAATTTTCCATTGCAATTAATTGCTCTTCACGCTTGTCTTTTTGACTCTTATACCTTGAATAAATATACTTTCTACCCAAAAGATAAAGGACTGCTATTGAAATTGGAAATATTAATAGTTGTAAAATTCCAACGTTAGTTTGATCTTGTAATAAGAAGGTCATTAAAATGATGATTACGAGGATGGTACCCATTAATTGATCAGGCGGTTGAATCATCCACAAGGGTAATTTTTCGAGTTCAGGTGGCTTAATTTTTAATGACAGTGATTTGATTTCCTCAGTAGATAATTGAAAACGAGTAATAATTTCTTTATCGTGTGCGATTAAGGCGAAATATAGATCTTCCAACAGGATGGTTTTGTCAGTTTGCTGGCAGGTTGGGCATGCTATCCGGTTTTGGTATGATATCGTCATGGATTATCCTCTCTGGATTTAGAAAATGATTGGATGGCTAACATCATCCCAAGAAACACATCAGCCCCCGAAGAATTTCCCCAGCGTGAAAGCTCGATGGCTTGTTGGTCAAAGGTGATCTGTGAGTTCATCAACACATCACTCATTTCCTGGATTCGGGCATCGGCTTCTCCATGTAAGGCACACTGAAATAAGGTACTGCTAACGGCTGTGGTATTCGCATGAAATTCTATTAATAGTTCAGTCCCTATATCTTCGATCCATGTGTGGTGACTGAACCAGCGATGCCACATAAATAACAATCCCATCAATAAGTCATCACCGGAGGGGGTTAATCCACGACCAGAACCGACCAGTTGTTTTGATATCTGTAAGGTTTGATGGGAGTCAGGATGAAGAAAAGCCATCTTTAGATCTGTTATCAAATTGAAACAATTTTTTAACCACTTGCTCTCCATATTAGTAGGGTTGATATTTTTTAAAATTGGTAGTAATAGAGGTGCAAACCCTTGATTGCTTTTCAAAATGGAAAGCTGATTGGCAGCCATAGTTAGTCTCTGAGTTTGATCAAGTTCTGATATTGTTCCGAGTGGCTTTGGAGGTGTTTTCCAAACTCTTTTTATCATTAATTCCATTTGAAAGTTAATATTGGAAAGAATTATCTTTTGATTTTCGAAAGAAACCTGAAATTGATCACCATTTTTGAATTGAACTGGAACAGGATTTTGTAAAACTACATTAACGGGTCCAACATGATTCTGATTGGTTAAAAAAATGATCTGATGATCCTGGATCTTCAGGAATACACCTGTTGAAGTGACACCGATGATTGTTGCTTGTATGGTTTTCTTTAGCCATTCAAAAGCAAAACAACCTATCGTTGTTACAGGATATGTATTCGTTATCATGGTAGCTTGATTAAACCACAAATCCTCAGAATTCATTGAAATACTATCAACTGATATAATCATCATATGTTACACAGGACATTGAGTAATAATTCATTATTAGTGCATAATTTAAGACAATTGGATGTTGATTTTTTTTTATCCGATGATCAGAAAAATAATGAAGAAAATTTAAGCCCTGAATCTTTAATTTTCTTTCTCTCAACATCAAAGGAGTCTCGTTTCAGGTTAGCTTTAATTCCGCTTTTTCTCACTCATCCAAACTTTTCTGAAGAGATATCTGGACTGATGATTAATTTGCCTAAATCAGCAAAAGTTACCTTAATATTTTATTATTGTGCAGCAGTTTTTTTACAACAAAAATATAAACATAAATTAATTTCACTAGGAAAATTTGAATCTGAATTACCAATCTTATTCGAAGATCAATTGAATTTTAAAGTGAGTAACAACCCAGATGAAAATCTTTCCAAATTAAGTCAAAATCAACAATTAATTACTGGAAGATTGATCAATTGGTATGGTACTTATGAACATGCTATTAAACGATTAGTAAAACATTTAGAATGGCAAAAAAATGAGAGAAGCAATCAGTAACAATAAATTAAAGACTTTTCTAGAAATTCTTGGATCAAAATACCAAAAAAAAGATAAGTTAATTCTGTTAGGTGGTTGTGCTTTAAATTTATTAGGTAGTAATCGACCCACATTAGATGTAGATTATGTTGGAGATGATATCAATATAGGGCCTTTTGATAAATTTATTGAAGAAATAGCTCATACTCTTAATCTTGATATTGAAGCAGTTCCGATTGACAAATTTTTACCTATAAATGAAAATGATTTAGCAGATTGCTTGTTTTTTGGGAAATTTGGAGAAATTGATGTATTTATCCTAAATCCATATATTATTGCATTCAGTAAAGTTGAAAGAGGATTTGATACAGATATTGAAGATGTATTATTTTTAATTGAAAATAATTATATTGATTTAGAGGTTATGAAAATCCGAATTAATTCGATTCTTTTACAATCAAAAGAGTACGATATCGATCATAATTCAGTTCAGAACCATTGGAAAGATGTATTAAGGCAGGCAGGTCACCAATAGCAAAAACGGGACAAATATCATGTTTTGATATTGTATTTTTGGCTTGACTTTCGGGTAAAAAAAAAGGATAATAAATTTATCTATTTCTATTGTCAGACAACTCTTAATGGTTAATTTTTATTGGAAAAAATTGAGGAGGTGCACCTACTATCAATACCAATGATGGTCTTTTTCGATACGGTTATTTTATCGTATCGTTTTTTTTGTGAAGATAGCGTGTTACAGAATAGACTTAAATAAAAAAGGAGACAGAAAATGAAATTAATTGATCTAACAATTCCTTTGGGAATTGGGACACCCCCCTGGCCAACTTATGAACCACTTCAGGTGAAATATTTTAAACGTTTAGCCCCCAATGGTGCGAATGGTCAACTGTTAACCCATTCCAACCACCTCGGAACCCATCTGGATGGTGAGATTCATTTCTACACCCCAGGAAAAGATATGGCTCAACTGGATATGGACTTCCTGGTTCACGATGCTGCAGTCGTTGATTTAAGTGATGTGGTGGCAGATTATGATGTATATACCAGCAAAATGATTGAAGAACGTGTTGAAGTTAAAGAAGGCGACATTTTGATCATTCACACTGGTTATCACCACTTTGGTTGGGATCAACCTACCGCTGATGAAATTCGTTATATGGTTAAGCACCCAGGTCCAGGTGAAGAATTCGTTCAATGGGCAAAAGCAAAAAAGATTCGCTGGATTGGTGTCGATTGCGGTAGCGCTGATCATCCAATGAACACCATCGTGCGAAACTGGATGCCCCGACAGGCGAAACAGGCTGAATATGTTTTCAAGAAGAAATTGGGTGTTGAGTTAGCGGATTTCTTTGATGATGAAAAATATCAGCAAATGCACATCAAAATGTTCCCTGACCATATCATCCATGCAGAATGTATTGGTGGCGATCTTGACCTGATTCTCAATCGACGTGTGCAGGTTGGTTTCTTCCCCTGGCGCTTTGTCGATGGTGAAGCTTCGATTGGTCGTTGTGTAGCATTTGTAGATGATGATGAATATGAAGAATTAATGTCAAAGAAAGCAAGTATGCCAAAAACCAAACATGGAGATGCCATTAATCCTGCCCATGTTGAGAGTTTAAATAAAATTAGTGCAGAAAACCTGAGCTAATTATTTATTAATTAAATATTTAAAAAGGAGAAAAACTGTGAAATACGAATTACCATGCAAAGCATCTCAAGAAGTATTACAAATTGATGCCCGTGAAATTGAGGCTATGTTACAAGGACCAAAACTGGACATTCCTCCATTCCCCGAATGCCAGCTTAAATTGAAAGATGGCCGCACCCTGTATATCCGCGAAGCCAAACTTGAAGAAGTACCAGCCATGTTAGGGTACATGGAAAAATTAATGAAAGTTGAACACGACTTCTATGATATCGTGGGTGCCCGTGTTTATTCCGAAATTTTGGGATGGAAACGAAAACGCCTTAAGGACGTCTACACCCTGGTAGGTTTGGTAGATGGTGTTTGGGCTGGATTCGCAAATGGCCGTTTAATGAATGAAGATATCAACATCAGCTTGCACACCATGGCTCTCATTCGCGGTGGTCGCATTGGTGCAGCCATGTACTATGCCAAAGCTTATTATGGAATGGAAATCATTGGAAATAAAGAGTGGTGGGCAACCTATGAATCCTACAACGGTTGGTACCGCTGGGGTCTTGGAATGGCTCAACCCAGCTACCCATGGCCAGATGTTCAACATGAACTTGGTGGGGCAAAAGTTTATTACCTGACCAAGAAATATTGGGATTCAACTGTAAAAGAATATGTGCGCCAGATGGTGGGTGCTGACCTCGACTTCAATGTAACCGATGAAACCCGCAAAGCCAACGAAAATTTCATCGTTCCAGAAGAAGTTTTAGTCTAATTGAATTACAATCAATAAAAAAATCAGGGAGCTGAACGGCTCCCTGATTTTTTTAAAGTCTATTTGTTTTAATAAATATCATGAATGGTATTATAGACATTGAATTTGCCGGTTGGGGTGATTAGATTTGGAATTCTGGCTACTTCCTCCAGTGTCTTATCGTCATAAACCACGATTTCACCGACTTCACCAGGAATATCTGCATTTCCCCAGATACTGACCCAGATCTCAGTGCCTTGCATATTATATTCAAAATGTGTAGCTCGGCCATAAGAAGCAGCTTCCCAACATTTATACACCTCACTTGGATTCTCTTTGGCAATTACACAGATAGTTCTGGATGTAGCCGGATCTGGATTTAAGGTCATGTCCACCCATATCCAGGAACTGTTGGGATGTGTCTTGATGAAAAGACTTCCGGAACCCGGTAATTTGGTGGTTCGCACCACGCGCCAGGCGTTTTCCGGATAATTTTCAGGGTCTGTTCCTATAGAGGTGATCACACCTTCCCCAAGGTGAGAGGCACTCCATACCGGGCCAAACTCAGGATCAATCCAGTTAGCTCCTCGGCCAGGGTGAGGAATTCCGGCTGTTTCAACCAATGCCTCGAGATTCCCTTCCAGAGCATCGATGACGGCAATTGTGTTCATGTTATTGGCAGCCACCATGAAATAGCGTTTGCTGGCATCCCAACCACCATCATGCAGGAAGCGCTCTGCTTCAATCATCTTAATGGTGGGATTGACAGGGTCAGCGTAATTGACCAACCATACCTGCCCTGTTTCTTTTACATTCACGATCCACTCCGGCTTAAAATGTGAAGCAACAATGGCTGCCACCCGAGGTTCAGGATGATACTCCTCAGTATCATACGTATAACTACGGGTGCTGACAATTTTAAAAGGTTCCAGCGTTTCACCGTTTAAAATCACAAAATGAGGTGGCCAGTAACAACCCACAACAGCTAATTTATCTTCAAAATCACCCAGTTCACCTGAGTATTTACTGACTTCTACCGAGCGCGCGTCGTAACATAGCTGAGCTTCGGCTACTTTTGTGGGGATTTCTGTCCATAAATCCACCAGGGCTAATTTCCCATCTCGACCAATCGTGTAGACATACCTTCCTGAAGCAGAATTTCGGGAAATATGGACTGCATATCCGGTATCCACATTCGCAACCACTTCATAGGTATCTGCATCTATAAATGCTACCTGACCTGCATCACGCAGAGTGACGGCCATGTAATTTTCCCAATTACGTGTGGTTTGAGGTTCTGTCGGGCGATCTTCAGGTGGAACGAGTAATTTCCAGGATGCCAGCATCTGATCCAGCGACATTTCAGGAGGTTGTGGAGGTTCTATTTGTAAGTACTCAGCCATAATTTCGGTCTGCTCTTTGGTCATAAAACCCTGGTTTCCCCAATCAGGCATACCTCGAGGGGTACCATTAAAAATGATCGCAGCCAGGGCTAAGGTGCCTTTTGGTTGCATCAAATCAGGTGTTAGAGCAGGGCCGGTTGCACCTTTTCTTAAGGTGCCATGACAACCAGCACAGCGTTCAAAATAAACCTGTTTAGCCCATTCCATATCTTCGTCGGCTAAACCCACTTCGACGGTTGTTTCTGGTTCTTCTACCGGTAAGGGCGCTGAGATTTCCATACCCGGTAATTGGGACATAAAACTGATCATTGCGTTAATCTCAGAATCACTCACGGTGCCTTCTGCATAGGAAGGCATTAAACCGGAAGAGCAGGTGCCGCCAGGGCAATTTGTTGATATGTGTGCATTTGGTTCCAGGAGAGCCTCCCGTAAATACTCCAGAACGGTTTTGGCTTCTCCTTCATACTCGGGGCTTGCAACTTGCTCTGCTGCCAGCTTGCCAATTTCTGATAAATCTGGTCCGATCGACCCGGCAGCATTCGGGACGCCTGGTATGACATGGCACGCCCCACAACCGCCCTTGGTGAAGCCTTGAATTGCGACGGTTACTTCATCCTGGGACTCCTCGCCTTCCATATCAGCTTGATTCCCTTCGGGTTCAACCTGAATCGTGTCTGGTTCTTTGGTAAGTTCAGGGGTAGCGCTGTTACATGCAGATAAGACCATTACAACTAACAATAAAAATAAAATTGTTAAAGATTTTCTCATTGGCAATTCCTCCTAAAAATTGATCATGTTTTGTTGGTTGGGATTTGGAAATCTGATATTAGGATAATTATTATGTTATCTATCCAAATTATAACAACATAATTATATACATTATTAAATTAAATGCATTAACAATTGTCAATTAGAAATCAAATTGTGGAAATTACTTCAAATAACGGTCAAAAAATTCAATGGTGCGGGTCATCGCCATGCTGAAGTAACCAGATAAATTATGGTTATCTCCCTCATAAGTGTAAAACTCCACAGTACCATTAACCGCTAAGATTTCCTTCCAAAGCAATTCGGAGAAAACAAGTGGAACGCTTTCATCCTCCGTGCCATGATGCAATTGAATCGGTCCGGATAAATCGCTGACATAGGTATTGGATGAAATGGATGACCAGAAATCTGGATTCTCTTCGGAGGTACCGTATTGCTTACTCCACTCCTGTTGCCAACGTCGGGCAAAAGTCGGCGGAGTAGGTGCTGGACCGGGTGTATTACGACGCCATCTTGACATCATATCCGGATATGATGCAACCACTCCTGCCCAAATTACACCAGCCTTGATATCTTTTGAAATGACCATTGACCGCAGGGTCAGATAACCACCCATGGAATGACCCCACATACCAATTTTTTGGGGGTTGACGAGAGGATATTGTTGCAAAGAAGAAACCGCGTTCAATACATCAACGGTATAGCCTGGATCCCCATATGCGCCTCTGGCTGTACCTTCCGATTGATCGTGCCCACGATAATCAATGCGGAAAACGACATATTGGCTGCGTGCTAACCAGTCAACATATGCGATGTATCTTTCGGTCGTTCGATATTCATCCGGAGGTATATAACCATGATTAAACACAATCGCAGGCCAACCTCCTTCGGGGAGATCACCAAACGGAATGGTGAGTAACCCATATATCTTATAACCCTCTGATAGGTAATATGCATAATACCGATTGTAATTTGAACCTGCCGTAAGTGTGTTTTCAATGATGATCTCACTACCTGGGTAGGGGGTTTGCCGCATCGCCAGGATGGTCATGGGGTGTAAAGTAGGTGTAATTGTGGGCGTGTTGGTGCTGGTTGCGCTTGGAGATGGAGTTGATGTGATGGTCGCAGTGGATGTCTGGGTTGGTGTATATGAAATGTCAGTATCAGTTGGTTGCAGCGCTAAAGGCACTCCGGTTTCGGAAGTGAAAGTACAGGCTGTGATGGAAAAACAAAAAATCAACAGGATGGTGATTCCAAATATGCGTTGGTTTGAGTGCTTCAAAGTAACTCCATAAATTCTCTTCTCAGAAATAACATTCTTTTTTTGAAGTTGTTCCATTTTATTAAATGATAGAATGGATTGCAACCCTGTGTCAAACATTCATAATGGAAAGGAATTAAATGAAAAAACAATTGAAAAATCCAGGTATGGTTGAATTCACTGCCACCATTATTGATCCAGGTGGTGGAGGAGCATATGTAGAATTCCCTTTTGACACGGTAACGCTTTTCGGAACTACAGGCAGGGTTCCAATAAAAGTCAGTTTTGACGGAGTTCCCTATCAGGGATCGATGCTTCGCATGGGGACAGAAAAACATATCATCATCAT
>DAOUGX010000136.1:0-6891 GCA_034428855.1 Anaerolineaceae bacterium
TATGACAAATATTGCTCAATATGTAATATTTGCAATTATTCTCTTTGTTTTGGGAAGAATATTACTTAATTTTTCTTATTTAGAAGTGGAAGAAGAAATCGAAACTGTGGTAGAAAAATCAACAGATAACCTGGTTTCTGAAACTGAAGAAAAAAGTATAGAATAACCAGTCAGCCAGGGGAAAAATGAAATTTGATTACTTCCCGCGAAGTAATCATTTTTTGATTTAAATTGTGCTTTAGAAATGAAAATCAATAATAAGGTTTCTGTTATTTTTCCAGGGAACAATACTAAATAGTTTAACGTCTTGTGTATAAGTGCTATTATTTAATTGCTCTCAATTTTATAATTCCGAGGAGGATTAAATGAGAAAATTATTTTACACATGTTTAATTTCATTATTCATCATTGTGAGCTTAGCGGGATGTAATTTATCCTTTCAAAACCTCAACCCAACACCTTTTTTTCCGACACCCAATTACACTATGACAGCGCTGTTCACTGTCAATGAAAATTTGGTTACCAATACACCTCAGGATTTTGCAGTTAATACATCAGAACCGATCTTACCTACGATTCAACCCTCACTTGAAGCAACGATTGCTCCGACACAACCAATTCCAACAAACACTTCATCCCCAACCTCAGTGCCGCCAACGAATACCTCCGTTCCTCCAACAGCAACTTTTACAGCAGCCCCGATTCGATCTGGAACCTGGGTAACAGGAAAATATATAAAAACACCACCAGTGTTTGATTCGATCTGGGATGAATGGGATGCAACCAAATACCCCGCGAAAAATGTTGTTTTCGGAGCAAGCGATTGGAAAGATTCCAATGATCTGGAAGGTTCATTCGCTGTCAGTTGGAATGAAACATATTTATATCTGGCAGTAAAAGTTCTTGACGATAAATATGTCCAAAATGCTTCCGGCCAGGATATTTATAAAGGTGATAGTATCGAGATTTTACTGGATTCAAACCTTTATGGAGATTCAACAGGGACTTCATTGAGTGCCGATGATTTTCAAATTGGAATTTCACCTGGAAAAGGAAATATTGGGGAGAATATGGAAGCCTATTTGTGGTTCCCATCCGGAAAATCTGGCAAGATTGACGGAGCGTTGATAGCTTCCTCTAAATCGGATGGAATTTATAGAGTGGAAATAGGTATCCCCTGGAAAGTGTTCAACATCACACCGGCGTCTGGTCAACAATATGGATTTGGTTTGTCTATCTCTGATAATGACAATGAAAGTAAAAACATCCAGCAAAGCATGGTGTCTAACTTAAAGAATCGGAAATTGGTTGATCCAACCACCTGGACTGTTTTGACATTATCGAAGTAATTCTGATGAAGAAAGGTCTATTAAAGTAATCGTCTAAAATAGGATCGAAGCTAATTCTGCTCGATATGACCTGGTAAGTTCATTATCCTCGCCTAGAAGTTCAAACAAAGCGAGGATAACTTTTTGTGCCAAACCATTTCGATATTTTTTATTTTGCTTCAGGATATCCAGTAACCCATCCAATGCCGCAGGTAAATTATTCCGGGATGCCAATCGGATGCAATTGCTGAAGGCAAAATCCAGATCATTTTCTTGAGGGAGATTATTTTGCTTGAGGTATCCCAATGATTCCGCGTAAGGTATTAATTTTTTAGCAGCGGCGAAATGTCTACTGGCAGGAAAATTACGCAGGGACAATAAAGCATTAAAAGGATCACCAAGACCTAACTGTGCTTTTGCCAATCCGAGCAATATTTCTGGTCTGTCTGGATATTGTTCTACCAATTCAAGAAAACATTCTTCAGCAAGGGACCAGTCATGTTCTGCCAATAAACTTAAGCCTTTTTCTAAAGCAAGACTGTCCTTACTCGGAGGAGTAATATTGGCAACAAATGCTCTAACCCGGTCTTCAGGCTGGTTGCCGACAAATTCACCCACTACCTGGGTTCCGCTAAATGCTTTGACCGTAGGTACGGTTCTTACACCGAATTGAAGTGCCAGATTTGGATTTGCATCAACATCTACTTTTGCCAGCCGGAAACTCCCCATACTTTCGTATGCAATTCTTTCTAAAAGTGGGCTTAAGGTTTTACATGGACGACACCAGCTAGCCCAAAAATCCACAACAACTGGTGTGTTTTGGGAGTATGCCAACACTTCATACTCAAAATCTGATTCAGTAACATTAATAATAAACTCAGACGACATTGGTTTTTGCTCCAGACCTGGGTCGATAATAATTCTTAATTAATTGTATCAAAACTTTTATGATGAAATGCCTATTCTCCATCACCAGCTGAATCGATTCCAGGCTGATGTACAGATAAAACATCACCATGCAAATTGATTACTATTTTAAATCCCATCAATCCCATATAAGATCTGGTTTCCTGGGGGATTCCGACTTCAAGCAATTTTTCAAATTGGTTGTCCATGTTTTTCAATTGATTTGCAATCATTGCATAGGTAAAAATGTCATCCTGTCCTAACATTTTTGCTGTTTGTTGGCTTATGATTTCTTCTTTTCCTTCAACCAATTCTTTCATTTGATTTAAAACCTGGCGATCAACTGTTTCAGACAGGATATGGTGTTTAAACCCATGATCATTTACTACATAGCATGAGTCCTGGCCGATATAAACATGATCGACCGGGTTATCTTCTTCATCAAAAATTAATCCAGCAAACAAGGCTCTTTTTGACATATTCATCATCCTTTACAAAAAGAATAACATAGAACTATTAACATTATGAAAGAATTATGAAACAACCAGGTTTACTCATTCTAAAAAATTTCTACTCGAGTACCTAACTTTTCCTGATACGTTTCTTCGCTAAATGGTACGGTGGGAGAGGACCATCGATAAATCCATTGAGCGTCAGGTGGTGTGAGATTGATACAGCCATGACTTCTTGGTTTGCCATAGTCGTTGTGCCAATAAGTTCCATGAAATGAAACACCACTCTCAGTAAGGTAGGTAACCCAGGGGATGCCTGGCAGATCATAACTATTGGGTGCAGCCGGATCTCCCGCTGCCATATGACGGGAAGGTCTTTTTCTATTAGTTATATAGGTTCCTGGTTGAGTACGGAAATCTCCATCGATGAATCGTGCTCCAGTTGCAGTTTTTGCATAAAAAACAGGTTTCCCTTTTTCATAGGCAATCACTGCCTGGTCTTGCAAACGAATTTCAATTAATTTTTCCTCATTAGGAATTTGTGGAGAAATTGGTGCTAGTTCTTCCGGTTCAAAAAAATGCATGTGCGATGCTTCGACATAATAGTGGATTTTCCATTTATCATCAGCAATTTTGTACCATAGTTTTTCTTTTTTATCTCGTATGGCGTCTTTGACCCAAAATACAGATCCATAATAAAGCCGATAAGTAATCAGATGAAGGGAATTAGGATGCCATACTGCATCTGTAAAAGGTACAGTTATTTCAGCCAGACTACCTGTTGGGGGAATTTCTTCAATTTCTGGATTTGAGCGAATACAGACGGGTTGAATATTCCCGGAATGTACAAACCCTTCATCTCCCATTTCATACCAGATCCGATTATAAGCTGGCTCTTCGTCACCAATGGTTACATTGATAATTGGGTGAACATGGTCCTGCCAAAGAGTATTGACCAGTTTCGAAGTTTTGGAGGGAGTTTGATATGCATCAACCGATGATGTTATTACCCTGCCATGGGTTGGTGTTTGTTCAGAATAAGGAGTGGAAGAAAACTTTTGTAAAATCTGCAGATGAGGTAAAGCTAAACAAGAAAATAATCCCAAAGAGGAATTTTTAAGAAAATCACGTCTCGAAAAAATTTTATTTTCAGGAAACAATTTCACATAATTCCTAACTCATGGGTGGACATTGACAAGTGTACCAACCGAGGCAAAATCAAACATCCATTCAGCTTCAGAAGTACGCATATTGACACATCCATGGCTCATTGGAGTCCCAAAATTGTCGTGCCAATAAGTACCATGAATTCCATACCCCTTGTAAAAATACATAGTAAATGGAACATCAGGTAAATAATAACCAGGTCCACGCATATCTGCGTATCGATACTTCACCCAAATATGATATTCGCCAATGACAGTAGGGGTTCTCCAGGTTCCGGTTGAGACGAGAAATGAATTCACGATATTTTCACCGATATAGGCGTATAACATCTGGTCACTTAAATCAATGTCAATCCAGCGCGTGTTTTCATCTACCTCATCCGGAATTTCAACTCCGTAATTGGTAGGCATTGTTGGTCTGGGGGTTGCAGTTGGAGTATTCGTCGGAGTCGAAGTGGGTGTTGGGGTTGATGTAGGTGTGTTGGTAGGTGTCGATGTGGCCGTGGCTGTTGCTGTCGCAGTTGGGGTGGATGTTGAAGTTGCTGTTGCAGTCGGAGTAATTGTAATTTTTTGGATGGCACCAGCAGGTCGTTGAGAAATTGGCTGACGCGCAAAAACTGTCTTGATAGACGGCAAAGTAAACCAGGTACCAAAGAGGATGAGCGCAAGAATTATGATTAAACCAGATATTTTTAACCACATTGTATTTTTTCTGACAGGAGTGGAATTTTTCACAATGGTTGTGGGTGAATGTACCGCTGCTTTCACTGCTGCTTGTGGTATTGGTGGATTAGCCACCTCTTTACTTTTTCTAAGCCTTTTTATTGCCCAGTCCATCCCTTGTCGGGCTCTTTCTGAACCCGGATTGATTTCTAAAACTTTCACCAGATAACGAACACTCTCTTCTGGGTTTGAACAGGCAGCCAGTATCAGCCACCCTTCTTCATTTTGAGGAGCAAGACTCGTTGCAATTTTTGCCCAGCGTTGCGCCTCACCGAAATTTTTAGAGCGTAATTGCTCACGGGCTAACTTTAAAGCCTGTGCAGGAGTAGGTTCTGATTGTTCCATCATGGCATCTCAGACAAAAATTCATCTGGAATATTTTCTTTGTCAATAAAACACTTAATTCCAGCTACGATACCATCCGCAACTAATTCAGACTGATTTCGAATAATATCGTAATCAAGATTCAAGAAGCCAGTTTCGATAATTGCTGCAGTCGTTTCACTACTGATTTCACTGAAAGTATGATAACTGGTCATATCTGGAGTGATTGTATTTACATGAAATTTCAAACCAGTTGTCTCTTGATAACGGTGAATTAAGCATTTTTCCAATCTTTCAGAACGATCCTGATATTGACTTTCCGATGGAGCTGCAACTTTAAATCCGGTTGCTTCATCATTGATGTAATCACAGGAATCATTGTGAATTGACACCAACGCAAACCCGGAATATTGATTTAATCGAGAATCAAACTCTTCTAATAAGTCAACGGTATATCCCATTGCTTTAAGCTTTTGAACAACAAAAGTAGCTATTTTTAAATTCGCTTCCATTTCTGTGAATCCATCAGAGCAAACTGAACCAGAATCGTTGCCGTAATGGCCTGCGACTATTCCTATTCTAGCTGGCGGTAATTGAGTGGGAGTAGAGGAGACGATGGAATTAGATTGTGATTGCCATATATCGTAAATATTTTGCATCTGGCTTGTAAATAAATTGGATGGAGTCCACATTGTGAAAATGGTAGCGGCTAAAATTGCTATTCCAGTAATACTTAATAAAGCATTACCTGCATGAAAATTACTTTTATATTTCAATGAGTTTTTGGGTACTGATTGGTTATTTTTAAACATTTGCTAGATAGTACCATTCTTAATTTTTGATTTCAAGTCATTAAATTTTCTTGAGTGAGAAAAATTATACAAAAATCTACTTTACCTATCATAAATATACACGAAAAAAGTATAATCACATTTAACAATTACTTATCAACAAGGAATAACGATGACAATTTCAGCCGATTTATTAAAACAGGTTATGCGAAATTGGACAAGTGGTGTTGCGATTATCTCCAGTCACTTTCAGGGAGATTACCATGGTATGACGGTAAATTCTTTTACTTCTGTTTCGGTCGAACCTCCTATAATTGTTGTGACATTAGCTAACAATACCAGAACCTGCAAACTGGTCAAACATTCTCATGTTTTGGGGGTGACAATTTTATCTTCCATGCAAAAAGAAATTAGTGATCGGTTTGCAGGAAAATTGGCAGAAAATGAAAATCGATTTCAAAATATTGAAACTTTTACATTGTCAAATGAATCGCCTTTGATTTCTGGAGGATTAGGTTGGCTTAATTGTAATGTTGTCAATGAAATTGACCTGGGACACTCAACTTTATTTATCGCTGAAGTGATGGATGTTAAGATTGAATCTGGTGATCCTTTGTTGTATCATGATCGAGAGTACTATTTTTTGGGAGAAAAAAATGCTTAATCGATTAAGCGAGGATGAAAGAAAAATTCTCTTAGATGTCGCCCGAAAGGCAATCGATCATGCAACCAGAAACCAAAAGGTAGATAAGATAGAGCCAGGAAAATATTCAAAAGCTTTGAATGAAAACGGAGCCTCCTTTGTAACTTTGACTCGAAAAAAGGATGGAAGCTTACGAGGATGCATTGGTACACTTGAAGCATATCAACCACTGGTATTGGATGTGCAAACACACGCAGTGGCGGCGGCATTAGAAGATTATAGGTTTCAACCTGTTAAGGTTCAGGAAGTAGCTGACTTAATTATTGAAATTTCACGATTGACTCAACCTATAAAAATTAAATATGATAACCCATTAGAACTAGCTGTTCTTATTAAACCCGGTGTTGATGGAGTCATTTTGCGAGATGGCTTCCTAAAAGCTACTTTTTTACCTCAAGTATGGGACCAATTACCAGAACCTCGGGAATTTCTTTCGCATTTATGTCAAAAGATGGGTGTAAGAAATGATCATTGGAAATCAAAAATTCTTGATGTTTC
>DAOUGX010000137.1:0-9895 GCA_034428855.1 Anaerolineaceae bacterium
GGTTCAATATCCAGATCGATTAAATCCAGCGCATCTTCCGCGATGTAACGGCTTTCAGCAACAACTACAGCAATTGGCTCACCAGAGAAACGAATTTTATGTTTCGCAATACATTCCAGGGGTCGAGCAAAGAATACTGCACCTTTAATAACCGATGGAGGTGGTACTTGTAATGGTCCTGGTCTCCAATAATCACCCAGGTCTTCAGCGGTATATACAGCAACCACACCGGGTAATGCTTTAGCTTGTTCCACATCGATTTTTTTAATACGGGCATGTGCAAAATCGCTGCGTTTAATCGCAATATGCAGCATCCCGGGTAGGTTAATATCATCAATAAAGGATGAATTTCCGGTCAATAATCGCGGATCTTCATTCCTTTTTACAGATTTTCCAACAAATTTTTCAGCCACGTTTCACCTCTCTTCTCTCTTAGTGCGCAGCCATTTTCTTTGCCGCTAATTGAACAGCTTCAACGATATTCTCATACCCGGTGCAACGGCAGAAGTTACCATCAATTGCTTCGCGTGCCTCTTTCGCAGTAGGGTTCGGATTGCCTTCCAAGAATTCAACTGCTGTCATTAAGAAGCCTGGGGTACAAAAACCACATTGTAAAGCATGCACATCAGAAAATGCTTCCTGAATGGGGTGCATTTTTTCCATGGTTCCAAGTGATTCAACAGTTTTAATGTCGGAACCATCCACCATGACTGCAAATAAGGTGCAGGAGCGGGCAGTGTGACCATCAATCAGCACAGTACAGGCACCACAGAGTCCATGCTCACAACCAACATGCGTGCCTTTTAATCCAAGGTCATGTCGGATAAAATCACTTAATAACAATCGTGGTTCAACTTCACGTTCATATAACGTTCCGTTTACTGTAATTGAAACTTTAACTTTTTGAGTCATCGTTACCTCCTACTTCTTTGCCTGTTGAACGGCTTCGGTTAAAGCTCGTCGAACCAAAACGTGAACCAGATTGCGGCGATACTCTTCGGTTCCATGAATGTCAGTGCCGGGATCGCATTCGTGCTTAGCTACATAGGCTGCCACTTCTTCGATTGCTTCAGAAGTGGGTAAATGGCCTGCCAGAAATTCATTTGGCTTTTTGGCTAATAAGGCAGTCTCACCCACACTGAATAACGCAAGCCGAGCTTCTTTTACTTTATCACCATCCAGGGTGACTGAACTGATAACGGCTGCCTGTGCGTAACCACCTTTTTGACGGGAAACCTGCTGATAGCTGGCACCTGTTCTGGGTGCCATCGGAGGTAAAACAACTTCAGCTAACATTTCTTCAGGTTCCAAAACGGTCATAAAAGGTCCAATAAAGAAATCGGTGGCTTTGACCCAACGTTCGCCAGATTTTGACATAATTTTCAAATTAGCACCCAGAAGTAAAACTGCTGCTGGCAATTGTGCTGCTGGGTCTGCATGTGCAATGGCTCCACCAAAGGTGCCACGATTGCGAATTTGTTTGTGAGCGATGTGTTTGATTGTCGTAATCAAAATGGGGAAGCGCTCTTTCACCAATTGACTTTCTTCCACAACACTGTCGCGTGTCATGGTGCCAATAGCCAAACCACCGTCAGCGGTAGGTTTGATATACGATAATTCTTTGACCTTATTCAGGTCAACCAGAGCGGAAGGTCGAGCCATGCGGAAGTTCATCGCAGGGATCAGGCTTTGCCCTCCAGCCAGCACCTTGCCAGAGTACCCAAGTTCGGTCAATTTATCCAAAGCTTCGGCGACACTGGTAGGAGCATAATAATCAAATGGAGCTGGCTTCATGTAGACTTTACCTCCTAAAAAAATAAGTGAAAAAAATCACACTAACAGTTTGAAAAAACGATAATTGAATTTTTTTGGTAAATAAAACAAGCTGATTGTCTTAAAAATGAAATTACTGAATTCATCGATGTGAAATTTGGCCTGGAGGTAGTGTTTCCACCCAACTTAGTTAAACAAATCGCGACTGAAAGCAAACTTAACAATCGCGAAAGATTTCTTTCTGGCTGTTGTGATGAGCTATTCAATTTGAGAATTTTGGGGGAATTTGTAATATTCGGCATTCGATCATCAATGATTCTAGTGGGGTTCAGAACTCTGCTTAATAAATGAATAGATTAATTGCAAAGTTGATATTCGATCAGTACTATTTTATTATGTGCAAATTTGTCTATTGAAATATTTCAGAAACTGCCACCACCTTATTATTATGACCGCTACCCCTCAAAAAATCAAGTCCCTGAGGGGTAGCGAACCTTAAAATTTTCTTTATCCTTCTTTGAAGGCTACAAAACGGCCCCACATGGACTCGATTTCCATACCTTTTTGCACGAAGCAACCGATATAGTATCGACCACTGGGTAAGTCACCTAATTGATAGCCAAGATTTTCGGCATGGACAATCTTTTTCGGGAAGAGGTTGAGGTGCATATCCTGGTAATATTGATCCAATGGATACATTTCATCCCAGTCCTTACCAAAATCTCTCTTCAACTTCTCATTGGCTTCCGCAAATGTCTTCGGATGCCAGATACGTTGAATGGTATTCATTGGATGGTCAGCAGCTACACAGTCAACACCGATCCATTTGATTTTCTTTTCGGCTGCCCATGCAGCAAAATCTGGTGATGGACCTGGGTGTTTGATCATATAACGAAATTCATCTGAATCCGGACTCTTCCAGCCAAATTTGTACCAACCTGTTTTGATAACCAGAATATCTCCTTCATGAACGTCAACGACTGATTCAATCATTGCAGGAGTATAAACACTGGAATTACTCACAAGATGCGAAATATCTGCTACAACGCCTGGTCCAACCCATTCTTCTAATGGAGTCTGACCGATGCTGCGTCCATTGGGATAAAAGTGTTTTTCACCATCCATATGGGTTGCCAGGTGAATGGAAGCATTACAGATAGAGCCATTACGTGCCATTCCATAATGTGCTCCACCCACTCGTTTGAAGTATTTCACAGACAGGGGTTCATAATTTGCCCACTGGGGAGATCGAACGCTGAATGGAACTGTCATATCAATCATTTCTGCTTTTTTCATTTCAGCAAAAAATTCTTCTGCTTTCATCCACTCAGGTGCCTGGTAAGCAACCACACGAGCCCAGGATGTTTCGACTTCCATAAAGGGAATTGGCTGGCAAGAGATCCAGGCGCGCTGGTTCTTTAATTCACTCACCTGACCAACAATTGATTCGACAAAGATTGTCTGGTGTTTAGGCAAAGTTACATGAGTTAATTCATAATACCAGTCCTGAGGGTACATTTCATCCCAGGTTTTGCCATATTTTGCTTTGAGTTTGGCTTCGGCTTTGTTGAATTCATTCTCATGCAAACGACGAATGGGTGTATTCATTGGATGTTCAATACTGCCACAATCCACACCAACCCATTTTAATTTCTTGTCCAAAACCCATTGGAAGAATTCTGGTGAAGGACCTGGATGACGAACCAGGAAACCAAACTCCTTAGACTCCACGCCACCTTGTGCTTTTGGGTTTACCACATCTGGTTTATCCCAGGAGTAACGGCTATAACCGGTGTAGATTACCAGGATATCGCCTTCTTTTACATCCACAACTTTTTCAATCATTTCAGGTGTATAGAGGCTGTAATCTTCCACCATGCTGGAAATATCAGCAACCACACCTACACCACTTAAATCTGACAAAGGAATATCAGAAATAGCACGCGCACCGGAATGGTAAGCAGTTTCACCAACCAGATGGGTTCCTACAGTGTTACTCCAATTCAGAATCTGACCATTGGCACCAGCACCACCACCATATGCACCCGTAACACGCTTGAAGAAATGTACCTCTAAAGCTTTGTCTCCGGGGAATGGGGGCGTGAAAATGCTGCAGTCTTGTGTCAGATCATACAACTTGGCATCTGCCATCATCTTAATAAATTTTTCACGTTCCATTGTTCCCTCCATATAAGGTTAAGAATAAAATTTGTCTATAAAAATAAGGGCTTCTAAAGATTACTTCGTAGGGTTTTCCTACGAAGTAATCAGTCAACTCAGTTTATATATTGTATTTCTCAGCGAAAGCAATCAGTGCATCTTCAAAGCATTTCATCGGAGCACTGACAACACCGGCACCAACCTGTCCAACACCTGGGTCTTTATGGGCAACACCTGTGTTGACACGGGGGGTCATGGTGGTTTCCACTACTTTTCGAATATCCACACCGGTTGGGGTTCCACGGAAATCGAGGAAGGGGATATTGAAATGTTTGTGTTCACCAAATGTGATCTCGTACATATCCAGGGTGGTGTTGATGGCATCGCGCGGGGTACCACCAATGAAGGTCACCAGAGCAGGGGCTGTTGCCATAGCAAATCCACCAATGCCAGCGGTTTCTGTAATAACACTATCGCCAATATCCGGGCAGGCATCATCTTCTCCAAATCCTGGGAAGTACAGTGATTTTACTTTTGGTGAAGGTGCAGTGAACCATTGATCACCCAGACCACTGACACGAATACCCCAATCAGTACCATTGCGGGCCATTACAGTCACAATTGTGGAACCTTCAATGCCGTGTCCAGCCTGTGTCATCGTCTTGCAACCTGCCATAACCGGATTCAGGATGGATAAAGCGTTTTCACCCAGGAATTTGACTACCTCTGAGGCAACTTTTTGGTCAGCAGAGGTCTTAATAATGTAAGGAGCCAGTTGGTTAGTATAAAGTAAAGAAGCAGCATCTAAACGATTGTGGCCATCATCGCCCATGTGCAGCGCTTTGGCCAGTAATGTGCGAATATCCAGACCACCCATTTCTTTCAAAGCCCGGTCAACGGCTGGCCCCAATACTTCATTGAGCCATTTCATGCGGTCAAGCACTTCCTGACTATAGGCACCCATACGTAATACTTTTCCACGACCTTCATTGAGACCGGAGAATGCTTTGTAGCCATTGGTTGTATTTTCCACGATATAAACCAGCATGGATGGGGAGATGACACCTGCCATTGGGCCAGTTGAATCATAGTGATGACAAGGAGCAAATTCTATTTCGCCACTCTTTAATTTGGCTTCAGCTTCTTCCACCGATTTCGCTTTGCCTTCCAGGAACATGGCTCCAATCATGGCGCCACGCACCGGGCCAGACATCCGTTCCCAGGTTACGGGTGGGCCAGCGTGTAAGAAGAGATTATCATGCATTCCAGGGATGACGTCTCTGGCTTTTGCCACGCCAACAATCACAGGTCGTGCTTCCATAAAGGCATCAATTGCTTTTTGATTTGCCTGATCGATATTAATTGTCATTTCTCAACTCCTTTTCTAAAGGTATTAATTTTCATCCAATAAAGGTGTTTCTTAACTGAATTTCTTCATGCGTTCCAGAATTGCAGCTAATTTTTCATTGCCGCCGGCTGGTGGTTTCCATTCCACATGCACTGTTGGGACTTCCTGTTTGACCAAATCTTCTGCAAATGATTCGAGACCAACATTGATTGCCTGTAATTCTTTATCAAGTGTGTTCAGATCAACTGGTGTGAAGACATAATCATCTTCAACTTTTTCATTCAATGCACGTAAAATACTGCCTGCGTAGCGGATAACTTCTTCATTGCTGGAGGATACCCAGGCACCACCTGCCCGCATTTGGGCGATCTGATTATCGAGATTCTGAGGATCTTCATCGGTTCCGGTGGCAACTACAACAACTTCCAGGTGACGGCCATCTTTTTCAGCAATGGCTTTTGCTTTCGCGACTGCCGGACCTAATTCACTGGCAGGGTCAACATGTGAACCAAAACCAATGACCACATCCAACATAATCACTGCTACTTCCGGATCTTTTGCTTCTTCCAGCAAGCGGCGAATACGCATTTCGTTGTCCATCATAGGGTGTAACCGGCCAACGGTGAATTCATCTTCACCCAGGTCGACGATGGTATGTGCTTCACTTGTCAATGAATCTTTCAGTTTATTTTCTTTATTAATGGGGGCATTTGCCCACACACGTCCCACATAATCTTCCAAAAGGAATTGAGCTTCATAAGCCAATGTTCCACCGGAGAAAAGCCCGCGGAAATATTTCTGACCAGGGACAAATTTTTCAAGTGGAAGAACAGGTGCTCCGGATAAATCCGGCATTTTGTTAGCCAATTCGACGGCTAAAGCTGCTGCGTCATCCATGCCGGTGGCGAACCATAAGTTGCCATCACGACGCATGGTTGGTTTACGAGCAATAAAGTTAATGACAACCGGTTTATTGATTTTTCGTGCCTGGCGGATTACTTTTTCAGCAATCTTGGCTGCAGGTGGTTTTGAAACCAGTGTGATCACCCGGGTTCCCGGATCACGAGCCAATACATCCATCGCCATCAGGAAAGTAGCAGCACCAATTGGGTCTTTCAAATCGCGACCGCCCGTGCCAATACCATGGGTGATACCACTGCCCAATTGGTGGATGCGAGTGGTAACCTGTTGCAAACCAGTACCTGCTGCAGCGACCACACCGATCGGACCTTTACGAATCCGGTTGGCGAATCCAAGTCCATTCCCACTGATCATAGCTGTACCACAATCAGGACCCATAACCAGTAAACCTTTTTTGGCAGCTCTGGCTTTAAGGTCTAATTCATCCTCCACCGAGACATTATCACTGAAAAGGAAAACGTGTTTGCCTAAATCCAATGCCTGACGGGCGACGTTTGCTGCAAAACGACCAGCTACCGAAATCAACACCCAGCTGGCATCAGGCATCATCTCAGCTGCACTCGCTAATGTCTTTGGGCGATATGCCTGATCCACATTTGATTTTTTACGGGTTAATAATTCATCTACCTGTCCAATCGCGCCTAAAGCAATCTGCTCATCAGCTGCTCGAACCACAATTACGAGATCATCTGATTTAGCAGCTTTGACCTCAGGGGTGACCAGATCGATATGAGCCAGGATTTCTTTGTTTTCTTCGGTTCCCATTACCACACCGGCATCATCCACACCTTCCAGTTGGGAGAGGGAACGTTGCAGTTGCATCAGGACCGCTGAATCAAAATACGATCCTGATCTAATTTCTGCTCTGATTACAGCCATATTTCACCTCCTATAAATGCGCAGACAAAACCAGGCGAGTAGCTGAATGCCATTCGCCGTATTTTGGTTTTAATTCTGCTCGACAATAATTTTTGATCAGATCCATTAAAAGTTGTTCAATCATACAACTTACTCTGATGGGGTGTTTTCTCAGCGATTGAAGGTTGACTACCTGTAAGAGTTGGGAAATACCCCGGGGACAATAAAAATCAATCTATCGATTGGTTTTAGGAAAAAAATTACACCGATTGTCTTAAGTCCGACAATGGTCTTTTTAGTATAGCATCTCCAGGATTTAGAGTCAATTTGAGAAAAATTTCTCAATACAGATGGCTTTTTTTTCTTGGACTTGCCCACAATAGATTCTACTTGTAAAGTTCTACCGTTATTTTTCAGCTAACCGGTTTTTTTCGTCTTTTACCAATAAATAACTTTGCTAAAAAAAGGAAGGATCAAAATGATCCTTCCTGATTATTAAATTTACTAGAGATTAAGTTCTGGCATGCGTAAAACTTCATTGGCCTTTCGAATCTCATCGGTTGGATTGAAGTCCATGTCGTTGCCAATGTAGTTGGGTAACCAATGTTTGAGGCTGGCATTCCATGAATCCTGGTTGACCAGATAGATGCGAGCGCCACCTAATTCATGTTGATACTGTGGCCATGGGAGGGTTGGTTGTGCCATTGCTAAACCAGCCATACGCCATCCATTGTAGCTTTCAAAAGTTGACCACCATTGTTGTGCTTTGACAACTTCCAGAGCATAGTAAGTTTTGGCATAATACATAGCCCAGCCTACTTTACCACGGCGGGAGAAAGCCATGGTGTGCAGGCTGATGGCGGTATCTTTGTCCCAGAAACGGCCATTGGCAAAACCAACCAATTCACCATCAATCAAACCAAGCAATGTGAAAGCATCTTTAATTCTCTTGCGTTTCACAGCTAAAATTTCACCATAAACACGTACACCCACGATGTCATAGAAATCTTTTTCTTCTTCCATCACGAGTTTCATGAAGTCAAGCAATTGAGGGATGTCGTCGTTTGTCATAGCACGGATGAACATGGTGCGGCCATCTTCCAGCAAGAAGGAAGCATCCTGCCATGGGGGTAAATTCATTGGAGGTGCTTGCAGCAAACCTTCAATTTCGGATACATCGATTGACATCTTTTCTACTGATACTGGTACTGGGGGTGTTACTTTCATTTTTACAAACTCCTTAGACAATAATATTGGGGGTTATCCCATTTTTAACCTGAGTTTCAAACTCCCGGTTAGCTGACAATAAAATACCCGACGTGTTTACATTCAACGACGGGGTGAGCCAATAATTCTAAAGTTACACAACTCTCACAACTGATAAAGGCTTGCACACTATTAGTATAGCAAACCCCAAATTTTGAGTCAATAATATTTGTCCGACAATCATATGATTTTTGGACCTATTAACTCATCATTTAAGTCCCTTATACCTTTTGGGGTATTTATTCTGATCGATCTTAACAGAGTCCATGGATTGACTAATAGGGTGTGATTTTTATCCTATCTAATCTGACAATTTACTTAAATTGTTCCGCATATAAGATTCATGGTGGTATAACATATGGCATCCCCTTAAGTAATTAGGAGAATACCAGAAACTCAGCCTTTATTGGTACCATTCATGATTCTGAGCTTTCTGGTGGTTTTTGAAAACAGGAAAATATGTAGATCAGTACCATTCTTAGAGACTAAAAACATTAGTGGTTGAAAAAGGAGCATCTTATGGATATGTCATTTATTGCCATCGTTGTACAACTCATTTTTTTGGAGGGGGTACTTTCGCTGGATAATGCAGCAGTATTAGGGGCCATGGTTTCCAGGTTACCCGCTCATGAACACATTCCCTGGCCAAAAAGACTTGAAAAATTAGGGCACATCCTCGATAAGCCATTGGGATACCAGCGCATGGCAGCTTTACGCGTTGGATTGATCGGTGCTTATGGTGGTCGTATCATCATGCTTTTGTTAGCCAGTGTGATCATCCAAAATCCTTGGCTAAAAATTCTGGGGGCTGCCTATCTGATCCGTCTGGCCCTGGATGATCTTGGTGCTCCCGGTCATGAGGGTAGTGAAGAAGATGCCATGCGCCCATTGAAAAAACAAGGTTTCTGGCTAACTGTGCTGAACGTGGAACTTATGGATCTGGCATTCAGTCTGGATAATGTGGTTGCTGCGGTCTCTCTCTCAGACCATATTGCAGTAGTTATTCTGGGTGTCGCCATTGGTATCCTGATCATGCGTTTTGCAGCCGGTATTTTCAGTTCCATTGTCCTCCGATTTCCCATATTAAAAACCGCAGCTTATATCCTGATTTTGAATATAGGTATTGAAATTTTGCTGGAAGAATTCGCAGGAATTCATTTCAATGATTGGGCACGATTTGGTATCTCCATCGGAACAATTTTATTATCCATCGCATATTCTCAATTTAAATTCTTACAAATCACCAGACCCATTTTTATCTGGATTGGTCAGGGTTTAAGCCTGATAAACGCGTTTGTTTCCTGGGCTTTTGCACCTGTGAGAGGAATATTCAATCTGATCATTCACCTCTTCAAACAACCCGTTTCAAAACCCGAAAATTCCTAGTAAAAAAAAGTGAGCCGGTCGGCTCACTTTTTTTATTTACTTGATTTCCTTTTCCATCCAGAGAACTTGCTGCGTTCCAAAATAATGGGTTGGTAAACCAGCTGCAACAAAGCCCATTTTCTCAAAATAGGACGTTGTATTCAAACGAGACATACATCCAATCACACGATACCCTTTCTCTTT
>DAOUGX010000138.1:0-6697 GCA_034428855.1 Anaerolineaceae bacterium
CAGCATATAATTCCTGTGCATGAACGTGCCCTTGTGGATTTAATTTGGCCAATTCTCTAACGAAAGTTGCAATTAATTTTTCTGAAGGGATGTGAAGGTATCGATCCCATAAATTCTGAATGAGATCTGAGTTGGCAATTGCTATCGCCATCCTTTCATCAAATTCAGTGGATATTAATTGTTTTGTCATGGAAAAACTTATTTTTCCTTCCGTATTAATTGTTGCGGTTCTTACCCATTCTCTGGTTGGGCGTTTTTTTCCGATCGAAACAATAACTTCACCTGGTGTAACTCCAGGTTTAATGTGTACCAAACTCCCAGGTAAAACATCATTCTTTTTGTACCAATCTTCAAGCCCATAGACATATTTACTTTCACGAATGACCCATCCGGCAAATTTTTCTTTTGTGTCACCATCAATAAATGTGAATCGAATTCGTGGAGATTCATAAGCTGTTGGGAAGAATTTCTCAAGATTTGTGCTGAGAGGTAAAGATCCTGAAACAATATGTGGATATATTATTGCTATTGTGACAGCATTTGAAGATTCTTTTTCAGATGATTTTGAATATTCTAATTCATCGAATACACCTGCATTCATTTGAGATAAATAATCAGAGTATTTTGAATTATCAAAGTCTTTTTGAATGTCTGAAATGAGAAATTTTGGTTTATTCCTCACATTTTCAGGTTCACTTCGATGTAAAAACCATAACGTTTTTCCAGCTGGACCTACTTCATCAAATCGAGAATCTTCTTGTAATGCATAGTTTAATGAAAATTCAGTGAGCATTACATTCGAATCGGTTGGCAATTCTATTTGATCGATAATATCTGGAGTTGATAATGGACCACCGTTTTCAACTTCTAAGACTGCTTCGGCAAGGTTAAGATATCCGATATTAATATCAATTAATAATGATTTGGGAAACCAAAAACCAGCAATTTGAACCAAATCTTGATTTAAGGTTAATTTTTCGATTAAGCTGATTGATATATTTTTCTTAAAATTTGAATAAATTGAATCGAAATCTAAGTCTGTGTCATCACTCAATAAAATGTTTGTATTATTTAAACCATGGATGGATAAATTCGAAGCAAATTCTTTTGTTTCACCTTTATTGAAATCAATCTGCACTACAGAAAAATCACCAATTTCTGGGTTATTTCCATCTCTTTTTGCAATTACTTCACCACTTTTGTAATTCAAAGCTGGAAAAGAAAGTTTTTGTCCAATTTGAAAATCATCTTTGGGTAGGTATATATCACCTTTTGATTTTTCAATACCTTCTCTTCGTAACTTTTCGAGGCGAATTCGTTCTTGGATGATTATTTTTACTAAATCTATTGTTTTTGTCGGTGTTTCAATTTCAAACAATCGGTTAAAAATGAAATCAATATCATTTGAATTTGCTTCAAAGCTCTCCCACAAATTATTTACTTTCTCTTTTGTTATGCTCATAAAAAATTACTCTCTAAAAATAAAATTTTGCGCGTATGATTATACACTACAATTTGCATCGATTAAGGATAAATCGTTTCTAACCACGTTAATGGGTCGACTTGAACACCATTAACGATTAATTCCCAATGAAGGTGAGGTCCTGTTGACCTTCCAGTATTTCCTATTGTGCCAATTAGTTCACCCGCTTTTACAAATTGTCCTTCTTCCACCAAAATCTCGGCTTGGTGCCAGAATCCAGAATAAACTCCCAATCCGTGATCAATAATCGTAGAATTCCCTCTGATTGAAAGTAAATCGGTAAATATGATTTTTCCATCTGCAGGTGCATAAATATTTAAATTCGCACAAACACCAAAATCTGCTCCAGTATGAAAATAGTTATAAGGAGAATCATTGTAGGATCTGCGATTTCCAAACCAGGATTTGATACAGACAGGTTCATCAACTGGATACCGAAAATTAGTAGTCCAGTATTTTTCCTTTGTAAATGGCGATGTAATCGTGAACAGTAGATCATCTTCAGGTTTTGTTATGTTAGTATCAAGAGTTCCAGGATCAACTTGAAGTGGAGGATCTAATGGGTAAAAACCTTGTTGAACAAGAATTAATTGATCAACAATCGTGGTGCTACCTGGACTTGCATTGTATTCGAGATGAAAAGGATATAAACCAGCGGGTAACATGGCATGAATGCCAAAAATCGAGGTTTGCTTGGAGCCATTCGGAAAGAACTGAAGATTAATGTTTCCAATACTTCCTTTAATGACAGAAAATTCTGTATTTACATTAATGACTGAGGTTCTTCCTTGAGTCAATGGTAATCCTACAAATTCGATATCAGAATCTTCATTTTCATCAGATGTTGTTGGCACAATAATGGTCTCATTGGGTAAGAAACTCCATAAATTATTTCCCTGGTTGAAGAGAATCGTTTCCCAGGTGGATAAATTTTCACGAATGGATTTTTCAATAATCGATTCACCAATGGAAATGGTAGATTTTTTATACGTATTTTCGGGCGACTCAACCAAAATTAAATTTGACCCAATGTAGAATTCAGATGGGGATGTTGTTTGATTTAATCGATAAATTACTTCCTTTGGAATTTGATAAATCCTTGAAAGCAAATCAGGATTTTCTCCAATGGAAACAGCTTTGTATTTGAGTACACCCGAAACACCTTCTATTCCAGGAATGATCAATGGAGTGTTTACACTTAATAAATTAGGGTCAGAAATGTTATTGGCGGCAATAATATCTTCGGCACTTACATTGAATTTGATCGAAATGACATTTATTGTGTCTCCGGGTTGTACGATATATACAGGATAATCTGAATTTTCCGATTGGCTTAAGACATTTTTGGCAGGAACTAAGAAGAGAATAAAAATAAAAATTGTAAAAAATCTAAATGTTTTCAATGATAATTTTTTCTCCAATGTTTATTTTTTCATACAATGAGATATGTGTTTCAAGAATTTTTTGAGCTTTTTCAGTTGGTGAATACAATAATCCCCATTTTTTGGCAATTTTCTTATCAACAATTACGTTGGAATTATTAATCCAAAACACTGCTATATCAAAATTCATAAATAACATATGGATAGTAGAATCAATTATATTTTCATTCTTATTAATGAACAACCCAGCCTGATGAATTTCGATTCGTTTTTTGAACATTAAACCCATCAATCGCTCCAAAAAACTATTCAAGTACCAAGCTTCGATTCTATCGAATGAGTCGAAATTTCCAGATTTTTTACGGATAAAAACTTTTTTCATTAATTTAATTAACTTAATATCTTTTCAATGCTTTCCAAAAGCTCATTAGGCCGAAATGGTTTGCTTATATAGTTATTCACTTTGGCGATTTGTAAACCTAAAACCTTGTCAATTGGTTGTGCTTTCGCAGAAATAACGATCACAGGAATTTGGTTTGTATTTTCATTTGATCTAATTTGATGATAAATATCCCAACCATCAATATTAGGCATCATGAGATCCAAAAGAACTAAATCAGGTTTTTCTTTTTGAATGATTTCAAACCCTTCCAATCCATCATTTATGGAGATTAATTCATACCCCTTACGTTCTAAAATCATTTTTATTAGATATGTCATCTCCAAATCGTCTTCGATATAGACAATTTTCTTTGGCATTATGCACTCCAATTGATACAATCAGAAACGTTATATAATATAGTTTACCATACCATGAAGAAAGAATTATTCTATGAAAATTACAACCTGGAATGTGAATGGAATTCGAGCAGCAATTAATAAAGGATTTGTTGAATGGGCAACTTCTTATGAAAAAGATGTTTTGTGTTTGCAGGAAATAAAGGCATTTCGCGAGCAGATTCCAGAAAATGCAATTTACATTGATGGTTACAACGCACATATTCATTCTGCGAATCGGCCTGGATATAGTGGTGTAGCATCATATTTCAGGAGTGCACCTGAAGAAATTCGTATCGGTTTGGGAATTGAAAAATTTGATGAAGAAGGGCGGGTAATTCGATCAAAACATAAAGACTTCTATTTATACAATATTTATTTTCCCAATGGTCAAAGAGGTCAGGATAGAGTTGATTTCAAACTTGAATTTTATGAATCATTATTAGCCGAGTGTAATCAATTACATGCAAATGGAGAAAGAATAATAATAACTGGTGATTTCAATACAGCTCATACAGAAATTGATCTTGCCAACCCTAAAGAAAACCAAAAAACGAGTGGTTTTCTCCCTGAAGAAAGGGAAATGATTACCAAATACTTACAAAATGGATTTAAGGATGCTTATCGAGAATTATATCCAGACAAAATAGAATATACCTGGTGGACTTATCGCTTTGGTGCTCGTAGAAGAAACATTGGCTGGCGTCTTGATTATTTTTTGGTAAGTGATTCATTGATGAAGAACGTAAATGATGTTGTTATCCTGGGAGATGTTGAAGGATCAGACCATTGCCCAGTCACATTAATTATTGGTGAATAAGGAGAAATCATCCATGTCAAAACAGCGTATTCTGTTAGTTGATGATCATGAAGTTGTAAGACTCGGTTTGAAGTCACTTTTAGATCGAAATCCCCAATTTGAGGTAATTGGTGAAGCTGGAACTGCTAAAGAAGCACTCGAAAAAGTATCACGTTTATTGCCTGATGTGGTTTTAATGGATATTCGTCTACCAGGATCGTCTGGCATCGAAGCTTGTGAAGAGATAACAAAGAATTATCCAGACATAAAAGTGGTAATGCTAACATCCTACGCTGAAGATGAAATGCTCTTTTCCGCCATTCGCGCTGGTGCATCAGGGTATGTTCTGAAACAAATCGGTGGTGAAGATCTAGTTAGAGCAATCGAACAAGTTGGCAGAGGAGAAGCTGCTTTGGACCCAGCAGTGACACAAAGAGTTTTCCAAGAAGTAAGAAGGGCAGTAAAAGAAGAAGAAGCTTCTGCTTTTGCTAATTTAAGCCAACAGGAAAAGCATGTATTATTGCTCGTATCAGAAGGAAAAACAAATCGGGAGATAGCCAAAAATTTGTTTTTAGGGGAAGGAACTGTTCGTAATTATGTCAGTAGTATTTTGTCGAAGTTGGGTGTATCCAATAGAGCGGAAGCAGCAGCATATGCCGTTGAACACAATTTAAGAGAATATTTGTAATGTGTCAAATTGGAATTATTAAGAAAAATGGTTATCTGTTTAAAAAATAATTGATAATTATTGCTCCTGCGACAATTAAAGCGTAACAAGCTGACAATAAAACCGCAGTTGCAGAAATGTCTTTAATAATTTTAATTTTCGGATGTAATTCTGGATGATAAAAATCCAGCATATATTCTATGGCAGTGTTGAAAATTTCAGAGATCCAAACCAGAAAAATTGCTGATAGGATAAAAAGACTCTCTGATAATCCCAGTCGCAATAGAAAAATTAGAGAAATTGCAAATATCGTTGCCAACAAATGCAGCCACGAATTCTTTTCAGATTTCAGGATTAGTTTAAAGCCATTAATTGCAGGTAAAAATGATCGAATGCGTCCGATGAAAAAATGAATTAGTTTCATTCTGGCATTTTGATCAATTTTATTTCATTTAATATCATTAATTTACTTTGAACGTCCCACATTTTTTGTTTTTGCTCATCTGTATCATGAGTGTACCCTAAAAGATGCAACATTCCATGAATAACCATTAATTTTAATTCATCCGCTAACGCGTTACCAATAGATTTGGATTGTTTATCAACAAAGGGATAACAGATAAATATATCTCCCAAAATATTTTTCCCTGTTTCTGGATCAATTACATTTATTTCAAAAGATAAAACATCTGTAGATTTCGCATAGCCATTATATTGATGATTATACATTTCCATTTCTGCTTCATCAATAAAGATAATAGAAACTGAAACCTCAGAATTTATCTTAAGTTCAAATAAAGTGGAACAAACTATTTCTTCAATGCCTGGAGGAATTAAGTAATTGTTTTCATTAATAATCGAGATTTCAAATTTATTTTGGTTCATTCAATACTTCAACTGGTTGTGGTTTTAGTTCAGGGTATTTGATACGTGGGTGGTAGGTATTAATGAGTGTATTAGAAAACGAATCAACTATGATATTTAAATCTTTCATTGTCAGATCGGTATTTTCTAATTGACCTTCCTTCAAACAAAAATCGATTACACCATGAATAATTTTTTCTAACTCTTCACGGTTTGTCGGTTTGTCTGCTCTTGCACGTGCTTCTACTCCATCTGCAAGCATTAACAAGGCAGTTTCTTTTGAGCGCGGGGATGGTCCAGGATAGCGAAAATCGTCAACATCAACTGAATCTGCATCATTGTTATTTGCCTCAATGGCTTTGATGTAAAAATATTTTGTCATTAATGTGCCATGATGTTCTTTAACAAAATCTATGATTCTGGCAGGTAAACGATATTTTTTTGATAATTCAACACCATCAGGAACGTGCTGGATGATCGTCGCTGCACTCAAATACGGGTCTAAATCATCATGAGAGTTTAAATCACCAGCAACTTGATTCTCAATAAAGAAGGAAGGATTAGCGGCTTTTCCCGCATCATGATAAAGCGCACCTACTCTGGTTAATAATTGATCTGCCCCAATGTCTTTTGCGGCTTGTTCAGCCATATTGGCTACCTGAAGAGAATGTTGATAGGAACCAGGAGAATTTGTTAGTATAAATTGAAGCAAAGGATGATCTGGC
>DAOUGX010000139.1:0-2404 GCA_034428855.1 Anaerolineaceae bacterium
TATCGCAATGAAAACAACGAAATAAAAATTGAAAAATTACCTGCCCCGTCCATCACCACCCGTGGTTCCATGGCGCAAGGTATGCGGCGTACCAGTGAAAACGGTAAATCCACGACACAAACACGCCCGGGCTATTCGCAATATCAATCAACAACATATCAACAACAACAACCAGCCATTGCCACAGTGAATGACCCAGAAACGGGTCGATTACGCACGGTCAAAATTTTTCCGTATGGTGTAGCACGAAACCGGTTGGAACAGGCTGCCAAACGCTTGTCGGTTCCTGCGGTGATTGTACGTACACCAGAAGAAGCAGACATCATCATGACACTTCGCACCTATTACCGTTCACGCCAGCAGGTGCTGATCGAAGCGGAGGATCGTGGCACACCGCTGTATTTCCTGCGCAGTAATACCATCAATCAGATGGAAAAGACTTTGATTGAGGTTTACAATCTCAATAATAACAATTTTGCACCTTCCGATGAATGGCAATACGCTTCTCAGGTTACTGAAGATGGCATTCAAGCTGTATTAAATGGTCAACGCTGGGCCGATTTACCCCCGGCTTCTTCAGCTATTCGCCGTTTACAACATGAAATGGCTCGCCAGGCACAGCTAATCTCCCATTCTTACGGTAAAGATCCCAACCGGCGTGTACGAATTTTCAGAGAGTAGGGCAATGATGTTTATCACCTTGGAAGGCCCGGAAGGCAGTGGGAAAAGTTCTCAGTTACCCATTCTGGCGGAATGGTTACGGGAACAGGGGTTATCGGTATATACTACGCGTGAACCCGGTGGTACTGCGATCAGTGATCAAATTCGCACCATATTGCATGACCTTGAAAATACTGCCATGCACCCCCGCACCGAAATACTTCTGTACCTGGCTTCCCGTGCACAACATGTAGAAGAGGTCATTCGACCCCTATTGCAAAAAGACACCATTGTGTTGTGTGATCGTTATGCCGATTCAACACTCGCTTATCAGGGATATGGCCATGCTGTTGACATTCCCACTTTGAAAAAATTACTCGATTTTTCCACTGGTGGGCTGTATCCAAATCTGACATTCCTGTTAGATCTGGATGTTGAGATTGGATTGGAACGCCGGAAACACAGTGGTGGGGAGTGGAATCGGCTGGATGCTTATGCATTGGCTTTTCACAAACGCGTTCGCGAAGGATACTTAAAACTGGTTGCCGACGAACCGCAACGCTGGCGGGTTGTCGACGCATCTCAATCTTTTTATGATGTTCAGAAAGCACTGCGAGAGATCCTGAGATCAGAATTGATTAATTATTTGAAGCAGGGGAAATAAGGAAAGGTAGGAACCCTTTAATGAAGAAATTTGGAATGTTATTTGTTTTGATGATCATTGCATCTTTAATCCTGGCATCTTGCCAGCCAAAAGATGCAACACCTGTGGTTGCTTCTCAGCCTGAAACACAAACTGAAAATGAAATCGTCACGGAAGGATCCGGTAATGGATTCACCGCCAATACGTCTGGCGAGATCACTGTATGTACACTGGAACAATTAATCCCGGTCATTCCGGCAGATCAGATTCCTCCAGTGCCATTGGTAAGCGAGGACGATTGGTTTAAGGGCTCCATTGATGCAGAAGTTTCCATTATTGAATACAGCGACTTTCAATGTCCTTACTGTTCAATCGCTGCACCTCAATTGGAACAATTCTTTGCCGATAATGCCGACAAAGTAAACCTGGTTTTCCGGCACTTACCGTTGATCAGCATTCATCCTAAGGCAATGTCTGCTCACCAGGCAGCAGAAGCAGCCGGCATGCAAGATAAATTCTTTGAAATGCATGATTTGCTCTTTGCTGAACAGGATGTCTGGTCAGCGGAAACAGTTACGGAAGAAGGCCTTCTGGACTATTATCTTGGGCTTGCTGAACAACTCGATCTTGATCTATCCAAATTTGAGGAAGATTACAACAGCGAAGCGATTAAAACAAAATTATCTGCAGCCTACACAGATGCCACTGAGAATATTGGTATCACCGGTACCCCCACCGTGTTTGTTGTCATAAATGGAGTGCCTTATTCAGCCTCTTATGATTACAACACTCTGACCGGCATATTAAAATTAATTGAGCTGGATAAAAACCGCTACACAGAATGCCCTCCCATGGTGGTGGATGTGAGCAAAACCTATGAAGCCACCATCACCACATCCAAAGGTGATTTTACTGTAGAACTGTACCCGGACAAAGCACCTCTGGCCGTAAACAGCTTCGTGTTCCTGGCTTCAGAAGGCTTCTATAACAATGTTGAGTTCCATCGAGTCATACCTGGCTTCGTGGCTCAGGTTGGAGATCCGACTGGAATGGGAATGGGTGGCCCGGGTTATGAATACGCCAATGAAATCTCGGACCTCA
>DAOUGX010000140.1:0-4366 GCA_034428855.1 Anaerolineaceae bacterium
ACCCGGTTGCACGATGGCTACAATCCCGGCTGCGGCTGCTTTTTCAACTGAATCCGAGAAGGGGAAGAAGGCATCGGATGCCATTACCGCACCCTGGGCTTTCTCACCAGCGCGTTGGGCTGCCATGACCACACAATCGACCCGGTTGGGTTGTCCACCGCCGATACCAATAGTTGCCTGGTCTTTAGCAAAGACGATGGCATTCGATTTGACGTGCTGGCAGGCTTTCCAGGCAAACTTGAGGTCTTCCATCTGTTCCCGGGTTGGCTGGGTATCCGTGACCACACGCCATTCGGTACCTAGTGGGTCGCCACGATCCACTTCCTGTTCGAGCAAGCCACGGGTAATGGAGCGGTATTCGATGAGTGGCTCTACGTCCAGGTTGGGCATTTCCAGCAAGAGCAGGTTCTTCTTCTTCGCAAAGGTTTCCAGTGCTTCCGCGCTGAAACCTGGTGCAACAACGCATTCAACGAATAACTGGCTGATAGCCTGGGCAGTTTCGCCATCCAGGGGGCAGTTGCAGGCCACAATCCCACCAAAGGCAGAGACCGGATCACTGGCTAACGCTTGTTCATAAGCATCCAGTTGACGGTTCGCGGTAGCAATGCCACAGGGGGAAAGGTGCTTGACGATGACCACACTGTTCTTATCGAAACTGACTACTGCCCGCCAGGCAGCATCCAGATCGAGCAGGTTGTTATAGGAAAGTTCTTTGCCTTGCAGGATGCGTCCACCCAATGGTCTCTGCCCGGCTTTATAGCCAAACACCCTGGCGCTTTGATGTGGATTCTCGCCATAACGTAAAGTTTGCAGAGGATATAGACACAAATTGTGGGCGTCGGTTCCTTCCAGATAATCGGCAATCCTCGCATCATATTGTGTGATGATGCGGAAGCCTTTGACAGCCAGTTGCCTGCGCCACTGATCATCTACGCCACCATTTTGCAGAGCATCCAACACCTGCGGATAATCCTGCGGATCACATATCAGCGTAACTCGCTGGTGGTTTTTGGCAGCTGCCCGAATAAGGGTGACGCCGCCGATATCGATCTGTTCAATGGCGTCAGGCAGTGTAACATCCGGTTGGGAAATGGTTTCCTCAAAGGGATACAGGTTGACCACTACCAGATCGATCAGATGCCAATCCAAACGGGTCAGTTCTTCGATGTGCTCGGGGATATCCCGTGCCAGAATGCCACCATGAATAGCTGGGTGCAAGGTTTTCACCCGTCCACCCAGAATCTCAGGTGAGTTGGTGTATTCAGCCACTTCGGTCACAGGTAGTTGATTTTCGCGCAACAGGCGGGCTGTCCCGCCACTGGCTATCAATTCCCAACCTAAATCATGTAATCCTCTTGCAAATTCAACGATCCCGGTTTTGACATGAACGGATAATAGAGCTTTTGGCATGTGTGTCCTCATTAAACACTCAAGATTTTAATAGATTTTTTGCTTCCTGAATGGAACTCTCATCGCCCACCATGGTAAGCAAATCATTCTCTTGTAAGATGGTATCCCCTTTCGGAATAATGACCTGCGTTCCACGCTTTATACTGGCAATTACGAAGTGCTTAGGCCAGGGAATATCTTTCACCGGTTTTCCTTCACAGGTAGCACCTTTAACAACAGTCATTTCTCCTACGGATGCCGAACCTGATAATCCCTCATTCAACCGATCAGGCAGCGATTCCTGTGGGACATACCAGAAGGTTTCATCCTCATTTTCGAGAGCAGCATCAATTTCTGAAGTCAGTGTCTCAAAAATTTCCTCAGAGATAACACCGTCAGCCCTCATTCCCAGGTAAGCTGAACGTTGTGCCCGTAAAATTTCCCGGCGAGCTAATTCCAATTCTTCTGTTTCTAATTTGGGTTCACTTTTCAATAATTGACGAACTGAGTCTGCCAATAAGGCTGTTTGCGTTTGTATTTTTGGTTTAATTTTTTCCCAGGCAGGTGTGGAGATTAAACCTTCCCGATAGCGACGATCGAGGTGAGTTTCCGCTGATCGTAAGGCATTTAATCTTGCATGACGTTCTTCATATTCGATTTGAGCTTCTGTAGTGGTGATAATACCCAACTTACGAATGATCGGGCGCATGGTAGTTGCCTGAATTAATAAGGTGAACAAAGCCACACCAAAAGCCATCGTTCGTAATAAGAAACGATCTTCGCCAAATGACAATGGGAGACTGAGGGCCAGTGCCAAACTGAGCGCTCCCCTTAGTCCTCCCCAGGCAATGACATGACGCCATCGTAATGAAATTGGTTCACTGATTCGGTTACTAATCCATCCCAACCCATAAACAACAATAAATCTGGCGATCAAAACAGCACCGATCGCCCAGGCGATGGATTGCCAGGATTGGAAAAGCGCGAATAAGTCAACATCCAGACCAATCAGTAAAAACACCAATGAGTTTACAAGAAAGGTGATATATTCCCAGAAATTGTACAAAACAATACGGGTGGTAGGGCTCATTCCCTGCGGTCCCAGACTCCCTGTGATTAACCCTGCAGACACAACCGCCAGAACCCCACTAAAGGAAAATTGTTCTGCCAGCAGATAAGAACCATATGCCAGAACGGTTGTCAGTGTGATTTCAATCAGGTAATCATCAATACGGGAGATGATCCTGGAGGCAACCCATCCCAAAGCCAATCCCAGGATAATTCCTCCAATCGAAACTTTGAAGAATTCAAGAACACCACTCAGGAGGTTAAATTGACCAGTAATTACAATGGCAACCATGAGATTAAACATTACCAAAGCAGTACCATCATTTAACAAACTTTCCCCTTCCACCAGAACGGATAACCGTTTGGGAACCCCCAATAACCGAAAAAGCGATACTACTGCAACCGGGTCGGTGGCAGCCACTAATGATCCAAACACCAGAGCGATTGGTAAGGTCAGTCCGGTTCCAAATGAGACAATTCCTCCAACAATAAGGGTCGTTAATAAAACGCCGGGAACTGCCAGCATGAGAATCGATGTCAGGTTTCTTCTTAACTCAGTCAAATTAAGATGAAAGGCTGCCTCGAAAACAAGCGGAGGAACGAATAAAGCCAGGATTAATTCAGGTGTCAGTTCAAATTTCAAAGGTGATTGAGTGGTCAGAAATAAACCAACCACGACCAATGCAACAGTGTAAGGGATATGTAAGCGACGCACAATGATTGCCACCAATGAGGCAATCAAAAGTAATTCGATGATCAAGGTTTCGGTACTGAGAAATTGATCCATATTACCACCAGCGATTTAATTATACAGGCAACGAAATTAGAAATTTTATGGAATTGTTATTTTAAATCTTTTATCTAATCAAAAAAGGGGAATTGAGTAATCAAAAACCTACATTTATCCTGAACGATCGAATGAAATTAATACAATTACAATAGTTTGCGAAGCAGTGCACCAAGTTCCTCACAAAAAATGAGATATTGGTTTTCGTTTCCCCTCAACTTCTGGGGTAATTCGATGTGATAAGCTGTCCATTCTTCAGTATTGATCGTCAATGATTTCGTTGCTCGAAAGTGAATGAGATCAAAGTCACCGCTGATTTGATAATTTTTCAACTCGTTGTAATTTGAAAAAACGTGGGTTAGTTGTTCTGCTAATTGTTGTGATAAATCTGATTTATCTCGTGAACCACAGGATATCTCAATATCAAAATTTGCTGCGCCACTTCCATGAGCATGAATTTCAACTAAGATCTTTGGTTTCAGGGATTCAATTAATTTGTAATAATCAGTCGTTTTGTGTTTATTTGGGTCCAGAAAATAATTTCCAGCAATCAGGCAACCACAATTTAAACTGGACGATAGTTGATAAGCAATCCAGCCTGTGTTCTCATCCGAAGTGGGGTGACTTTCACAAGGTAATGCTTGGATACCAAGAGGTGCGTGGTGTGGAGCTGCAATCAATAATCTTTTATCTTCGCCAGGTAAGTAAAGCAGATAACTGTTTTCCGGGTCATTCAACATTTTTTCGACTGACATACTCTTCTCTACCCTCATATTTGTATTAATATACAGGAAAAATTAGTCGGATGCAATCAAATAGTATTCACAATGAAATCATCAAATTTTTTCTTAAAATTTTTTTGAAACCTGCTATCAAAGACCTTACATAAATAACAGCAATCATGGAGAACTTACCATAGTATCATCCGCTTAACCTTTGATACAATAATCCTATACCAATCGCTGGGAGGACCGTTTGACAAACATAAATATTGCTATTCCCATGGCAGGTCTGGGATCACGTATGCGCCCTCATACCTGGAGTAAACCGAAGCCGCTGATTGCTGTGGCAGGTAAAACTTTTTTTGACCATGTTTTAGGACAATTTGATACTCTGCCGAAG
>DAOUGX010000141.1:0-5194 GCA_034428855.1 Anaerolineaceae bacterium
AATCTGGCGATTGCTGGGTGGGACAATCTTACCCACACGCACCATGGAAAAAATTACCTGTTGATCATTCATTCTCACACCTCAAGTCATAACCCATATGTATCATTCTCAGATAGTAACGGGTGAACAACAAAAAATTCACCCGTTATCTGTTTACATTTTACTTGATGTGCTCTGAATTTGTGATCCGAATGTGGACTATTATTCGGATAATGCTTGCTGCAGTAAGTCCTCGAGGTTAAGCATTGGATTTTCAACCAGTATTGATTTCCAGGAAGGGAGCAGACGATCCAGTAAGTAAGCTTGTGCCATCCCGGAATAATAAAATCGCCCATCCCCCACATCCTCAGCCATGCGCGTTATTTGATCTACCTCACGGCTCCAGCGAGTCTCGAAGGTGGTATATTCTTTAAACTTACGGTCATTTTTCATTTCATCAACGGGCTGGTAGCCCGAATCTTGCGACGCCAGACGCCAGGTTTCCAATTCAGCGTAGCGTGCCATTCCTTCCACCCATTCACGTTGATTCTCATAATGGATCAGTTCCGGGGAAAGCAACATCATTTTCCGACGATTCTCCCTGAGTTCAAGAAAATCCAGCACCAGCAGACGAGCTTCTTCAGTGGTTTCAGATTTCAAAGCTGTCTGCAGGATATCTAGTTCCTGCTGCCAGGCGTCTATACCGGACTCATTCTCCCATGGGTATTTTTCCACCCATTGAAATCCATCCTTTTCTGCCTGTACAAACCTTGCTTGTGCCCAAACTGCCTGAAAAGCATGAAAACTTTCATGCTGGATCATGGAGAGGTATGTATCTGTATTGGGGAAGAAAATGGAAGCTACCAGCGAATATGGAAAATTTGGCTTCAAAAAAGCTGGCAGATCTTTGCGAAATTGGTTCATCAAATCCAGTTTAAACCATTCGGATGAAGGCAAACTGGCCACATACGTATCTCCCACCCGCACAGTAAAAGCATCTGGTTCCTGGTTGGGATCATATGATGTTCTGTAAAACACCTCGCCTGGAAATTTTTCCAATGCGGGCATTAGCTGCCATTTTTCACCACGCTGTAACTCCTGTGGAACTTTTATCCAGCCAGGAGCTGGATCAGACACCCCCACTAAAAAGGCATTACCTTCGTTAAACACCAACGTCGGGATTTCCTGGGTTCCAAAACCCGGGAATACCTGATCCCCCAACTGCTGACGAAGATGCTCTGCTTCGTAAATGCTGGCCAAATCATATTCGGATAAATTGTCCGGTTGCCTGGAATGATCCGGAACAAAAAGATTAATGATGGCAGATAACCCAATCAAACCAACACAAGCCCCCATTAAGACCAGTATAATCGTGATCCCCCATTTTCGTTTTTTACGTTCTACTTGCATGCTACCTCCATGTAAAAACAGTATAAACCACTGAAATGATTAATTCCACCCGCTCCTCGTTCATATTTAACCTGGTCAGACGAAGGATTTACCGGTAACCCATTGGTCTTAGTGGAATGATTTACGCTAATTTTGCGCAAAATACGCGTAATTATGATATAAAAGGAGCTTGAGAAGGAATAAAATGATGACAAATGATAAACCGTTAATCCTGGTTACGAATGATGATGGCATTGCCTCCCCGGGTATTCATGCTGCTGCACGAGCATTAGCTCCCCTCGGAGAAGTGGTTCTGGTTGCCCCTCGCGATCAGAACTCCTCCACCGGTCGTAGCCACCCTTTAAACACCGATGGGTCCATTGAAGAAGTGGATTGCTGCCTGGATGCCGGTAGTTTTAAAGCCTATGCTGTCGGTGGTACTCCAGCCCAATGTGTATTGAATGCTTTAATGAAAATCCTGCCACGAAAACCCGACCTGGCAATTTCCGGGATTAATTACGGTGAAAATTTTGGAACCGGGATCACCATCTCCGGCACAGTGGGGGCAGCACTGGAAGCAGCCAGTTTTCATATTCCCACCATCGCAGCTTCTTTGCAACTGGAAAATATTGATGATTTTGATAAACACGACCCAACCATCGATTTTTCGGTAGCGGGTTACTTCACCTATAAATTTGCCCGGATGTTACTGGAGAACCAATTACCCACCGGTGTCGACCTGCTAAAATTGGAAGTTCCCTCCCAGGCGACTGTAAACACTCCCTGGAGAATGACACGTTTATCCAGGCACATGTATTATGTCCCTTATTTCGATGCCAAAAAAGGCTGGAATGAACCGGGGCGTATCGGTTTCAAGGTGAATGTAACCAAAGATGAGGTCGCTCCTGATAGTGATGTGTATGCAGTTGTTTACGACAATATGGTAGCAGTCACACCTCTGACCATTGATATGACTGCCCCAATTGACATCCAACGCTGGGAACAGGAATTGCGCCAGAACGGCTAATCAGGTTAATTATTCATTATCTCTTTTGATAACGGATTTTGATCTCTGATGGGTGATTAGCGCCTGCACCATATACCACCCGGATGTTCTCACTTAACAGATCCAGATCGAAAGTTTCCAGTAACCGGGCGGTAATTATGGTCATTTCATTTTTGGCGAAATTCATACCTGTACATTTATGAATACCACCCCCAAAGCCCACCAACGCAAATGCATTTTTGCCTTCTCCACGCTCAGGTGACCAGCGCAAAGGATCATAATGGTCAGGATCTTTAAATACCTCTGGCAAAAAATGGGAATTGGCAGCATTTACAATCACCTGCCAGCCGACAGGTAAAAGATAATCACCCAGCTCGAGTGGTGCTTCCACCGTGCGCATCTGCAAATCCGCGGAAGGGCGCATACGAGTAGTTTCCTCAATCGCCCAGGCGATATGCTCCAATTGATTGATGATCTCCTGGGTTATTTCGGTTTGAGGTGGCAATTTGAGCTTGAGCTCATTCAGCACCATTTCCAGGTAATCTGAATCTTGAAGAAGCTGTGCAACCGTCCAGGCTGCCTGCCCGGCTGTGGTTTCATGCCCGGCAAATAAGAGGCCGGTAAACATATTCACGATGGTCTGATCTTCCATAAAAGATCCATCTTTTAAAGGAGTCTGCAAAAGTGTGCTGATCAGGTCATCATAATTTTCTGGATTCTGACGACGTTTTTCGATCATGCCCCGAAAAATCTGATTGATTTTTGCTTTGGCTTGATCGCGCCGGCGGAATTTGGGCAATGGTAAATTCGGAGGCATAACCGGGTCAAGCGATCGACTGATATCGAGGTAAAGATCCCAAAAACCTTCACCTAACTCTTTCTCGTAATCAGGTCCAATTAATGCCCGTCCAGCTACATACTGCGTCAATCGCAGCATTTCAGCAGAAAGATCCATCACGCCTGCATGACCCAAACCATCCATCCAGCGTTGGACTTCAATATTCATGGCCTGAATATATCCAGCCATTCGCTCTCTGCGAAATACTTCCTGCAAAGCGGGACGCTGGTTGTAGTACGCTTCTTTACTGGCAGTGAAAAGAATTTCACCCAATGACGCTTTCAGAAATTGATAGGCATCCTGCATATTGAGAGCTTTATCGGTTTGGGTGTATACCATTTTATTGTTTTCAGCTCCACTGACTACGGCTGCATAACGAGGGCCTAATTTAATCGCAAATATGTCGCCATGTTCACGGTAACCACGTTTAAATAAAGTCTCACGATTGCGCATCATTTCGAGTGCATGTCCGAAGACAGGCAACCCGCCAGACACCAAAGGTGGGGTGTTTCCATTCATCCTCATCTCCTTTTCCCTATTCTTCCCTTCCTTATGGTTAATTGTATCCACATTTCAAAGAATGAATGCCCTGGTTTATGATCTTTATCATATGAGTTTTCTTGTGAAGATTGGAACAATAAAGGTCAAATATCATCGCATAATATGACGAATGACAACGATTTTTGCGGTATAAATATGTCCGATGGAAACAAACACAACATTTGGTTTCCTGCCTTAACAACATTCGTTTCGTAGATTTCTGGTTCTCCTGAGGATTGGGATAAGCCCCTGTTTGAAATTGGGTGACAGACAGAGGCGAGAAAAACCCTTGTTTGTTTGCAAAGCACATCACAATGCCGATAACAAATAAGGGTTTTTTCTTTTAAAGAAAAATCCAGCTATAAAATCAGCTGGATTTCATGTTTAAAGTATATGTAGCTAATTTTATTGTAAAATTTGTCGTGAGTGATACCCAGGCACGATCGTATACAAAATTTCATCCACTTCCATGCGGGCTAACTGGGTAATTTCCTCGCATTCATCCGGGTTTCCACTGGCAACGATGGTGATGAGATTAAATCGACCCCGATCGGGTGAGCTTTGCGCCAGGGTGATGGTGGAAGCGGAAATGGTCGTCGTTAACACCTGCCATACCACTGCCGCTGTTACCGGGTGCAGTTTACAAACCATCGTCAACCATTCCTGTGGGATTTGTGGTGGTTGCCGGAAACTCAGCTTATCAAAATTGAAATCAAAATCAAAATCTGGCATTGTGTCTTAATGAATCCTTTTTATCCACGCTGGTGTTGTGCCATTGAGGATCACGTGATTGTATTCAAAAAATGGTTTGGATTTATTACCCTCAATGAACTTAAGCATACCATATTTTAAGGCTTTTTTCACCTGACAAAATGGCAAACTTCACACATCTCTGCGCATCGTGAATAAACGGTAAGCCATGAAAATACCACTTAACCAGGCGAATACAAACCCAAACACCATGCTTAAAAACATGAGTAAAGTGACTTTTTTGGTGGTGTGTTTCGATTTATTGTTTAACATCTTCTATTCCTTTTAACTATCTACGAAAACAATTCCGATTCGTTTCAAGAAACGGGCAGAATCCTTATAATTCAATTTTCTGGATTTTCCAAACCGAAAGGATCATAAAAACAAAGCTGGCAAAGAACGTCAGACCAACAGGCAACCATAACATGCCCGGTAGGGCTTTTGCACCTTCTCCGGCAACCATGGCCATCACCTTTGATAGTCCGAATGGACTGAAATAAAGTAATTCCTTTACAATATTCATCATTAATTGACCACCAAGCAAACCAGCCAGACAGATGAAAAGAACTGCAGAACGTTTTTCGGAAAAAACGCCGATCATCAGGCTCAGTGTCAGATAGAAGCCAGTGTGAACAATCAGGATACCCACCGCAACCAGGAAACCACTGAAATTGATTTCTGGATTTTTATTC
>DAOUGX010000142.1:0-2282 GCA_034428855.1 Anaerolineaceae bacterium
GGCTGACTTCCAGATTAATGGCAGAACCAAAATTTGCCTTGGTGACCGGTCGTAATTCAACACTCATGAGAAATCTCCTCAAAAAAATTCAGACAACTCTGATTTAGTTTTACCATAAATCAGGAAAAACACCTGTCTGTTTTAGCGAATCTTTCCGGTATTTGAGAAGAGAATTCTCTTCGTTGTTATCAGACTCTCTTCATTCGGTTCTGAATGGCGACCATGAACCAACCGATCAGGACAGTAAAAATAAACCAGAAGAGTAAAGTCCCATTGGAGCCCCAGTTAAAGGTAGCGTTGATTGTTAAAATCATCCAGAAGATCCCCAACAGGATGGATGGAAGCGGTGAAGTGGATTGTTTGTTCATAAAAACCTCGATTTAGAATAATTGTTCTACACATAATAACAGAAAATATATTCTATTTCAAGTGTTTTGTAGAAATTGTTTTCTATATCAGATGAGAATTTTCTAATTTAAGAGGTTAGTTTGATTTTCTTGCCTGGCAACCAGAGCACGAATGACATCCCCATAGGAAATTAAGCCGATGAGGTCTTTTTTATCCATCACGGGTAGATACCGAACTTTCTTCTGTACCATGATTTGCATACATTCTTCCAGGGTTGTATCGGGGGAGATCGTAGCTACATTTTTCGTCATATAACGATCAATTTTTCGGTCAATTTCACATTGTTCCAATTTGGCTATTACATGAATAAAATCCCGTTCTGAGATGATACCCACCAATCCCATTTCATCAACAACCGGTAAAGCTCCGACATCTCTTCTCGACATATTTTTTAACGCATCCAGAATGGATGCTTTGGGATGAATACTCCACAGGTTACTTTGTTTTTGATCCAGAATATCTCTTGCCGTTGTCATGAATTTCCTCCTATTGAACCTGGAAAAAGTGCGAATACGAAAAAGCCATCCATTTGAAAATTAGTTAATGAATCGGAAGTCCTACTACCTTATTTTAGTGTTTTTTGAATTTGAATTCAACCTGAAAAGCAGGAAATTATTGAAAAAAGGTCGTATAGATCAGACGGATAATCGTAGCAGCTGTGACCAGTAAGAAGAATGCGCGAATAAATTTCACCCCAGATCTTAATACCAATTTTGACCCTAAAAATGCCCCGCTCAATTGTCCGGCAGCCATCAGTAAACCAGGCAGGACCATCACTTTTCCCCCCAAAGCAAAAAATGTAAGTGCCACAATATTGCTGGTGAAATTCATCCATTTGGTATGTGCTGTTGCTTTTTTCAAATTAAACCCCAGCAGAAACACAAAAGCCAGCATCCAGAAATTTCCTGTGCCAGGGCCAAAAAAACCATCATAAAAACCAATCAGGAGACCAAACACCAAATAAAAAAGTCTGGGTCGCATTTTTTCCTGTTGATCCTTTGCCCCCAGATTTTTTGAAAACAGCACAATCAAAAAAACAACCAGCAGGAGCACAGGAATGAGGTATTGCAGCAATGTTTGCGGTAATTGCTGGATCATGAGTGTGCCAGAAGCTGCCCCAATCGCTGTGAATGCAATTCCCCAACCCAGTTCTTTCACCTTTACCAAACCCCCACGGTAATAATTAATGGATGCCATCAAACTTCCAAATGAAGATTGAAATTTATTGGTTCCCAGGGCAAAATGGGGTGGTAAACCAACCGAGAGCAAAATCGGCAGGGAAATGATTCCGCCTCCCCCTGCGATAGAATCCACAAACCCAGCCATAAAACCACCAGCAAAGAGAATAATCAGGAGGGGGATTGTCAATTGAGGCATGCAAGCTCCGAAGTTCAAAAGAGGAAAGAATGGCTTGGATGATATCACGATCAATGGCAGCTGGGTAGGGAGAAAAAACCCGCTGCCAGAATTGACAGCGGGTTAACCCAGCTACTAACAGTGGAGGTTTAGTAGCGTGAGAGCGTGGTGATAGCAGGTACCCGATCGAACATCCAGAATGCTAAAGGTAATCCAAGTCCCAGGGTGATCCCTGAGATCGCCCAGGCTGAGAGTAACCAGAGGGCACTGAACCACCAACCGATCAGAATGAAGTACAAAGCTCGTGCCAGAAAAGAGGGTTGTTCTTTGGTGTATGACCGCATGACCCATTGTCCATCTTTTTGAACCAGGTAACGATTCTCGCGTACCGGTTTAAGCGTCATAATCTGCGGAAGGCGATTGAGCATCAAAAGGCCTATCGGTAAACCGATAATGGTTACAACCAATATCCAGGCAATGGTTGTCCAGATGCCGCCCAGCCATAATCCGACAAAAAT